>VXTZ01000021.1 GCA_009837205.1 Candidatus Dadabacteria bacterium
CCTCCTCCCCCTCCTCCCCCTCCGCAGCCATACAAAGGAAAAAGCCCCAGAGCAAGGGCAAGGATGTAAACACGCAGAAACCTGCCGCTCATATTTCATCACCTCCATGAGTCAATTTTGCTAATACGATAATCTACCCCCCCCCTAGTCAAGTCAAGTGAACTTTGCCACTGTGTCAGTGCAGGCTCTCGAATCCCTTATTGCCTTAATTGCGGAAAGATTGTATTTCTTAATTCCGGTATTATATAAATTGCAGTCGTGACCCTCAGGATCTTGGAACCAGAGCTCAGCGAAGCGATGTTTGAAGGAATCTCGAAAAAACTCGGCACCACCCTCAAGAGAATAGGGGGCTACGGAAAACTCAGCGAAAAGAACATAGAGGACGCACTTCGCGAAGTGCGTCTCAGCCTTCTTGAAGCGGATGTCAATTTCAGGGTGGTCCGCCAGTTCACCGAGCTTGTCAAGGAAAGAGCACTGGGCCGGGAAGTCGAAAAGAGTCTCAACCCGGGACAGCAGTTCGTAAAGATAGTCAAAGAAGAACTTACCGGCATTCTGGGGCTGGAAAACGAACCTCTGAATCTGAGCGTCGCGCCGCCCGTGATAATAATGCTGGTTGGGCTTCAGGGTTCGGGAAAAACCACCACGGCGTCGAAGCTTGCCAAGTTTCTCAAGGAACGCTATGGCAAGACCCCGCTTCTGGTTCCCGCCGATATCTACCGTCCTGCCGCGATAGAGCAGCTCAAGGTGCTCGGAGAAAAAATAGACGTAAGCGTCTACGATACCGTGGCCGGTTCTGACCCCGTGGACGTGTGCGCGGATGCGGTCTCTGCCTCGGCGAAACATGGGGCGGACGCGGTGATCATAGACACGGCCGGACGCCTTCATCTTGACCGCGAGCTAATGGATGAACTGGGAAGCATAAAGAAGAAGGTAAATCCCCATGAAATCCTCCTTGTTGCCGACTCGATGACGGGACAGGATGCCGTGAACGTTTCGCAGAGTTTTGATGACGCCGTTGATCTCGACGGCGTAATTCTCACGAAGATGGATGCGGACGCGAGAGGAGGGGCGGCCCTTTCGATAAAGGCCACCACCGGCAAGCCTATAAAGTTTTTCGGAACGGGAGAGAAAGCCGACGCACTTGAGGTTTTTCACCCCGAGAGAATAGCTTCGAGAATCTTGGGAATGGGAGATGTCCTCAGCCTCATAGAAAAGGCGGAGGATGCCTTTGAAGAGGAAAGAACGAAAAAACTCGCGGAGAGAATATCGAAAAAGCAGTTCTCCCTCGAAGATTACAGGGAATCGATACTGGCCATGAGCAAGCTCGGCTCAATAGAAAGCATAGCCCACATGGTCCCGGGGATGAAAAAGGTTACCGATAACCCTGAAGCGATAGCGAAGGCGGAGGATGAGATAAAAAAGAGCCTTGCGATAATCAATTCCATGACGATGTCCGAAAGAAGGAATCATGCTATTCTAAACGGCAGTCGCAGAAAAAGAATCGCCAAGGGAAGCGGAACTACAGTGCCTGATGTGAACCGCATGGTAAAAAACTACATACAGATGCGAAACATGATGAAAAACATGGGGAAAATGGGTAAACTAGCAAAAAGAATGACGAAATTCAGATGACGGGAACATATCTTTAACCCCGACTTCAGGAGGTAACAGTAGTTTGGTCAAGATAAGATTGAGCAGGATGGGATCTAAGAAGAGGCCGTTTTACAGGATAGTCGCTGCGGATGTCCGTTCCCCGCGCGACGGAAAGTTTCTTGAAATACTGGGACATTACGACCCGCGGAAAAAACCTCACGAACTCAAGGTAGACATGGAAAGAGTGAAAGCGTGGATTGATAACGGCGCCAAGGCAACCAACAGGGTAAGCAAGCTCATATCGCAGGTTACGTAGCACATTTTCTTCCACGTGAAAATTCATACACAAAGATTATAGTTTCAGGAGGGATGCTCCTATGAGTCAGCTCAAAGAGTTTGTCGAATTCATGGCTAAATCCATTGTCGACAACCCCGAGGAGGTTCAGGTGACAGAGGTGGCGGGCGAGAAAACTACGGTTATTGAGCTTAGAGTAGCCTCCGAAGACTTGGGGAAGGTAATCGGAAAACAGGGGAGAACCGCAAAGGCGATTCGCAGCATATTGAGCGCCTCGGCCGCAAAAATGAAAAAACGCGCCGTCCTGGAGATCCTTGAATAGCATTGCCGGAAAGCGCGAAACAAACCCTTGTTCTCTACGGGAAGATAACCAAAAGACATGGTCTTTACGGTGAAGTGAAAGTGTTCGCCTTCGGCGGGCATCCCGAAACCCTCTCCGGGGTAGGAAAAATCTATGTAGAAATTCCCGATCAGGAAGAACCCCGAAGATTCACTCTGTCCCAGATAAAAATCCAGAAAAACGTCGCAATTGTTAAGCTAAAGGACATCGATACCCCCGAGGCTGCCGACGCACTTAAGAATCTCCATGTTCTGCTCGAAAAAAACGATTTACACCCCCCGGGAGAAGATGAATATTACTGGACTGACCTCATCGGGCTTCGGGTCCGCACCTCCCACGGAGATAATATTGGAGAGGTAAGGGATCTTATCGATACGGGTGGACACGACATTCTCGTGATAAAAAGTCCGGAACAGGGGCGGGAATTCCTGGTTCCGTTTGTCAAAAGGTTCGTGACCGCGGTGGACCTTGACGGTTCGATGATCACCGTGGAACCAGTAGAGGGGCTCCTCGAGTAATTCCGGTGATACTGCGATGAAGTTTGACATAGTGACAATCTTTCCCGGTTTTTTTGATTCCGTTTTTTCATTCGGAGTAATAAGCAGGGCCGTTGAAAACAAGGCCGTGGAGATAAACGTCCACGACCTGAGAACTTATTCAGCGGAGAAGCATGGAAAAACTGATGATACTCCGTACGGAGGGGGGAGCGGAATGCTTATGACCCCGGGACCGATAGGGAATGCCATCGGTCGTATAAGAGAAAAGGGGCTTCGCTCCGCCGTAATTCTGACGACTCCCAAGGGAGAGGAATTTGATGACCGCAAGGCGCAAGAACTTTGCGGGTTTGAGCAGCTGATAATCCTCTGCGGTCGGTACGAAGGTGTGGATGACAGGGTGAGCGAACTATACGTTGATATGAAGATATCAACCGGGAAATACATAAATTCCGGGGGAGAATACGCATGTTCCCTGATAGTGGATGCCGTATCAAGATACCTTCCAGGGGTTCTCGGAAACACTGAGTCTCTTTCCTCTGAGTCTCTTACAAACGGGCTTCTTGAGTATCCTCAGTATACGAAGCCGCGAACATACAGAGGAAAGAAAGTCCCCGAACTGCTTCTTTCAGGGGACCACGAGAAAATAAGGAAATGGAGGAGGCAGGAGAGCATAAAAAGTACTTTCATCCACAACCCCGCTTCCCTTGACGACGCCCAACTTTCCAAGGAAGAAGACGCTTTCCTAAAGGAACTCAAGGTCGGCAATTCTCCGGATTTTAGGGTTTACATAGCCCTTGTGCATTACCCGGCGTATAATAACCGTCTTGAAGTCATCTCGACTGCATTTAAGAGCATAGACGCGCACGACATATCAAGGGACGCCACTACATACGGAGTCAAAAAATTCTATCTGATAAACCCTGTCGAAGAGCAGCGCCGCCTTGCGGGCAGACTCGTCGATCACTGGATCGAGGGAGAGGGAAGGAGTTTTAACGAGACCAAAAGCAAGGCTTTCGGGATCATAACCATAATGAGTACTATTGAGGAGGCCGTCGAGCAGATAGAGGAAATCGAAGGGAAAAAACCGAAGATAGTGGTTACTGACGCCCGCTTTTCAGACGACATGACTGGCTACCGGGTGCTTCGGGAAAAAATATTCGAAAACACGGAGCCTTTTCTGATTCTTTTCGGTACGGGATGGGGACTCACGCTTGAGACAATAAAAGCAGCTGACTACGTGCTGAAACCCATAAGCGGCTATAGTGAATTCAACCATCTTTCGGTGAGAAGTGCGGCCGCCATAGTGCTTGACAGACTGCTTTCCTGCGGAGTCTGATCCGCTGAAACCGGCTGGGACGGATGTCTCGGGAAGCTTCCTGAAGCAACCGAAAAAAAGCCCTTTTAATATTTTGACAATCCCCATGAGGTTCTGTATATTCAACATCCCGCGAAAAGGAAAATTGATAAAATGGGAATTATAGCAGAAATTGAAAAAAAGCACCTGAGAACGGACCTGCCGGAATTTCGAGCTGGGGACACGGTATCGGTCCACTACAACATCAAGGAAGGTGAAAGGAGAAGGATCCAGGTTTTTGAAGGTACCGTGATAGCCAGAAAGGGTTCGGGCTTCAGGGAAACTTTCACGGTCAGGAAGGTTTCCTACGGTATAGGTGTCGAGAGAATCTTTCCCCTGCATTCCCCCCTTATAGGGAAAATAGAAGTAAAAAGAAAAGGCCGTGTGAGAAGAGCCAAGCTTTACTACCTAAGAGGCCTTTCAAAAAAAGCCAGCAGAATAAGGGAGAGAACCTCCTAGTCCGCGACTCATCCAGTCCCGTCAGTCCCGCCGTTTTCGGCTTTCTCCATCTTGCTCATTACGTGAACCATTCTCTGTATTGAGGTGTAGAAGGAAAAGACGAAGAGAATGAGGATTGAAAGCTTCAGAAGGTAATCCCTGTTTCCAAGCCCCATAAGAAAGGTAACTATGTTGCCAAGGAAGTTAAACGTCGAGAGGACCCCCAAGTAAACTACTCTCTCGGCTCTCTGCATTATTCCCACTTCGCAGTCGATTCCAAGCCCCTCGGCCCTGGCCCTTGTGTAGCTGACCATCATGGAACAGCTGACTATGAGGAAGACGATATAAACGAAAAAAGTGTCTCTGAAAAAGCTCAGAAGACCCAAGTAGATAAGAACTTCTGAGTACCTGTCCACGCAGGAGTCAAAAAAAGCTCCTCTGGGTGAATTAAGGCCTTGGGCTCGTGCCACCCTTCCATCGAAAATGTCAAAAGTCGAGCCGGCCAGCAGCAGAACTCCAGCTATGAAGATCATGCCCAGATGGAAAAACCACCCCGCAAGTGCGGAAACTATCAGGGTGGTAATGGTGAGTACGTTGGGGCGAAACTCCCTTTCTATAAGAAAGTCCTCTATGGGTTTCATAAGAAAGACCCACCAGGACTTGATCCCGCCTGAGAGAAGTTTGCTAGAGTCCGGTTTTCTCCCGGTTTTAGACCTCTCGTCAGCTTCCTCGGAGCTAGGTTTTGACCAGCCGTTTTCCATAAAAAGATAATACCCTGTAATTTCCTCTGTAGTCTATTGGGGTAGACGACGTATGGCTGTCCTCTGTCGTTCAGTCGTTAACAGTTACGTAGAACTTGAAATCCCTTTCTTTTCCCTTTATTTCGTTTCCGTATTCCCGTGCCTGTTCCTTGGATTGAAAGGTTCCTATCCTCACTCTGTAGAAAGTTGTGATTTCAGAAGGCGAGTACTCCCTTATAAAAGCAGGATATCCCTTGTCTTTGTAGAATCTCACGGTTCGGTTAGCGACTTTTTTGCTCAGGAAAGAGCTGACCTGAATGGTGTATTTATGGTCAGGATTGATCATCGCCGACAGGTACTTGTCACGGGCGGATGTGTCTTTTTCATCCGGAGTAGCGGCCAGTTCTTCCGCTTCGTCGCTTGGGGTTTTCTCTTGCGAGACAAACGAAAACAGTTTTTCCAGCAGTCCGGGAGATTTCTCCGCCGAGATAGGCTCGTCCGCAGGGATGAATTTTTTCCCCACCACGACTCCCAAGGAAAACACCATTGTGAAAACAATGAGAAAAACTAGGGAAAGCCGTAGAATCCGGGGATTTTTTTCTTTTTTCTCTTCAGCCATTTTACATGCTTCTGGGGGCGTTTATTCCGAGAAGACCGAGACCGTTTTCTATTACCACCTGTACGTAGCGTGCTAGGCAGAGTCTCGCGGAGGCCATGTCGGTGTTCTCCGAGTCCAGAATTCTCGTCTTATTGTAATAAAAATGGAACTCGGCCGCCAATTCCTGAAGATAATAAACCACTTTGTGCGGGGAAAGCGATTCGGCCGCCGAACGGACTACCTCGGGGAATCTGAGAAGTATTTTCATTATGTTTCGTTCCTCGTCGTTTGAAAGGAGATTAAGATGCTCCTCCGAGGCGCTAATCCCCGCTTCCTCTGAGTTCCTCATCAGACTTGAAATTCTGGCGTTTGCGTACTGAACGTAGTAAACGGGATTTTCGCTGGACTCCTTTTTCGCCAGGGAAAGATCAAAATCAAGGTGGCTGTCGGAGCTTCTCATGAGCAAGAAGAATCTCGTGGCGTCACACCCAACCTCGCGGAGCACTTCGCGGAGGGTAACGAAATCTCCCGTTCTTTTCGACATCGGAACTTCCACCCCCTCTCTTACGAGCCTTACGAACTGTATAAGGAGCACATGCAGGGAAGATTCATCAAGGCCGAGAGCCTTCATAGAGGACTTAAGACGCAATACGTGGCTGTGGTGATCGGCTCCCCAGACGTTTATTAACTTGGAAAATCCTCTTGAATATTTATCCATGTGGTAGGCTATGTCGGATAGAAAGTAAGTCGGAGCACCGTCTTTTTTTATTATTACCCAGTCCTTGCCGTCCCCGTACAGGGAAGCCTTGAACCAGAGTGCCTGTTCCTTTCTTTCAACTGTCCCAAGATCCTCGAGTTTGGCAAGAGTCTTGTCCAGTTTTCTTTCTTCAGAACCGCGACCGTGTATTTCGATTCTCTCGCTGTACCAGTTGTCAAAATTCACCCTCAGGTCCAGAAGGTCAGTTTTTATTTCCTCAAGAAGCCTTGAGTAAGCAAACTCCCTGCAGAACTCGATAGCTTCCGATTCATCCCCGGGCACTTGAGGGCATTCTTCCGATTTTTTTATTTCCCCGGCGAGTTCTGAGATGTACTCGCCGTGATAGCCGTCTTCCGGAAGCTCTCTTGCGAGTCCGCAGGACCGTGCGAGAGCCGAGTATACCGACTCGCCGAGCATATCCATCTGCCTGCCCGCGTCATTTATGTAGAATTCTCTGATTACTTCGTATCCGCAAAAGGAAAGCATTCTGCACACCGAGTCTCCGACAACGGCGTTTCGGGCGTGGCCGAAATGAAGATAGCCCGTAGGATTGGCGCTTACAAATTCAACTATCACTCTCTGCCCGGAGCCCTCGCGTGAGGCTCCGTACTTTTCGCCGAGACGAAGAATCTCTCTAAGTTGTGATTCGAACAGGGTTTCGTTAACGAAAAAATTTATGAATCCCGGCCCCGCAATATCAAGCCTTTCTATGAAACCGTGCTGGCGCTGCTCTATGGCCTCGACTATTTCTTGCGCGACTTCACGGGGATTTTTGCCCTTCATGCTTCCTATAACAAGCGCCGCATTCGTGGAGAAATCACCGAATTCCTTTTTTTTCGGTACCGATACCTCGAACTCTGTCTCGTTTCCCATCGGGCTTCCGGGTAACGCGAGCGAATCCACGGACTCTTTTATGATTTTCAGTATTTCGTCCTTCATGAGTTTTTGCTGCCTGACTTACTCGACGGGAAGGCCCAGGTGATCGATATCGTTAAAGGATATTATAACGAACCTGCCGTCGTATACTTCAACAACGCTTTTTGAGGCTTCATCTACTATGTAATCGCGCAATTTTTTAAGGGAGCTTCCGGTAAAACTGCAAAACAGTGTCCCTATGACCATGTTGTGGCTTACGACCACTATGTTCTGCGATTCGAAGCGGCTTTTGATATCTACTATGGCGTCAAGAGCCCTTTGCTGAACGCCTTTTAATGACTCTCCGCCTGGTAACTGCAGGGTTTCCGGGTCTTTGCGCCAGTGTTCAAGCACGTCGGGATACTTCTCCCTTATATAGGAGAAATCAAGCCCCTCAAAAATTCCCTGATCCATCTCCCGAAGATCATCCCTCATATCAATGTCAATTGAGTGGTACGCGGCGATTTTCGCTGCCGTCGTCTTCGCCCTTACAAGGTTGCTCGAGTATATGCGGTCGATACTCTCGTCCTTAAGAGAGAAAGCCACTTTCTCCGCCTGTTCTATTCCGGCGGGGTTAAGCGGAACATCACTTATCCCCTGACATCTTCCGGTCTCGTTCCAGTCTGTTTTTCCGTGTCTTACGAGTATCAGCCGCATGGGAATCACTTTTTGCTTTCACAGGAGATGACAAAGAAATCCGATTTTATCCTTTCTCTCAACTCACTTGGCGGAGGGGGAAGCGGCGAAGCGTCGTTTACGGCCTTTATACAGTAAGAATCGAACTTAAGGTTTCCGGAGCTTCTTTCTATTCCCACATTGTAGACCTCGCCGGTTTCTTTCATGTAAAAATTTACCTGAGCCGCGAGAAGGATACCGGAATCTATGTTAAGTGGCAGTACCAGGCTTCTCTGTATCCGTTTCGATATTGTTCTGTAATAGACGTCAAGCACAAGTGAGATGACTCCCGGGGCGGATTCTTTGGAAGCCGGTTCGACAGACGCTTGTTCGGCACTTTTCTTGATGTCGCTTAGAACGGATTCCTTTTTGATGTTCCTGATCACTTCTTTTTTCTCGGATTCAAGAGCTTTTTTCTCGGCGACCGCTTCTTCCTTTTCCGTTTCGGGTTCTGTGCGCGGTGGCGTCTCTTCGCTTGCTGCAGCAGGTTCTTTCGGCTTCTCGTCTGGTTTTGTTTGCGGCGTAGGGGGATCCGGGCTTTTTTCTTTTTTCGCCGTCACCGGGTCCGCTTTTTTCTTTTTCTGAGGAGGTTTTACTTGTTCCTTGGCAGGTTTTTTGATTTTCTTTGCGCTTTTCTCCGGTTTCTTGGGACGGCTGGGAGCCTTAACAACTGATTTTTTCTTGCTGGCGCGCGGAACTTGGGTCGAGAGTGACACTTCTATTGATTGCTCGGGGGAAACTTGCCCGTGCCTCCCGACCCCAAGAGCAAGCAGACAGACAATCAGCAGATGAAGACCCAGGGAAATAAAAAGCCCTTTGCGAAAATTATTCTTTTCTCCCTTCATCTTTTTACATGTCCGCTTATTTGTCCTTTATGTTTTTTGATTCCGTGATCAGGCTTAGCTTTTCAACACCGGTTTTCTTTATCTCGTCTATGACCTTTACCACGAATCCGTATTTGACTGATTTATCCGCTCTGAGAAAAACCCGTCCGCTCTCGGGCGTGGTTCCCTCGGCCGCCATTAATTTACCGAGAGCTGTGGCGATTTCTGAAAGGGAGTAGCTAGTGTCTTCGAGAAATATATTTCCGGACCCGGTTACGGTCACAGTTATCTGTTTCTGGTTTTTGACCGGGATTTTAGAAGATGCCGTTTGCGGAAGGTTTACCCTGATTCCCTGATAAAGTATTGGGGTGGTGACCATGAAAATAACTAAAAGAACCAGCATTACGTCAACAAAGGGAGTGACGTTTATCTCTGAGAGGACTGACCTGCGCCAGCCGGTGTTGAATTTTCCCGCTGCCATGAGGCGAAATTCCCCGCTACCTGTTTAGATACCTTTCCGCCGTGTTAAGAAATCCGGCACAGAAATGCTCCATTTCCACCTCCATGGCCCTTACCCGGTTGACAAAGTAGTTGTAAGCTATTGTGGCGGGGATGGCGGCCGCAAGACCGATAGCGGTTGCTATAAGAGCCTCCGCGATTCCTGGAGCCACGACCTCAAGCGAGGGGACCCCTTTGCTTCCCGCAAGTCCTATAAAGGAGTTCATAATGCCCCACACGGTTCCGAACAACCCTATGAACGGAGCTGAACTGCCGGTGGTTGCGAGGAAAACCAAGGACTTTTCCAGCTTTGAAGCTTCTTTGGTCATCGCCCTGTTAAGCGCCCTTTCCACCAGGTCTACAGATTCGGAACGGGAAGAAATGTCTCCGGATTCCTTAGGATCGAGTTCTCCCCGGCTTTTCTTCTTCTCCGTTTTCACCACTTCCGCGTAGCCTGCCCTGAACAACTCCGCAACCGGGCCACCTACTTTCTCCGAGAAGGAGAGAAGTGCCCTCATGTCTTCGTTTGAATGATAAAGGTTGAGAAACGCGGTTGATTTCTTGGAAGAACTTCTTAGAAGACGAAATTTTGTGTAGATAATCGCCCAGGAAAAAACTGACATGAAAACTAAAAGCAGAAGCACGGCCTTGACCACAGGCCCGGTGCTTACAAGCAGCATTAATATGTTGTTTGTTCCTTCCGTGAACAGATTCATAAAGGGTGCTTAGGCGAAATTCGAAAATTCCGGTTCCGTCGGTAAATTTCTCAAGCCATGTCGCGGGCGGCAGGCGGCCGGATAACCAGATGCCGTGCGAAAAGATAACTGCTGATAAAAATCAGACAGAAAACCTTAACTAAACTATTTTACCCGTTTTGGGGAATTAAACATAACTTTGCTGTCAGGTAGAATTGGAAGACCGTGCGGGGTTTGCGAACATCCGTGAATAATCCGCTCAATGGAGGGATCAAAATGTCAAGAAAGCACTGTTTTTCAGCTATCTTCATCCTGATTTTTTCCCTCGTGACTGCCGCGGCAGTTCACGCGGAGGAGGACAGATACACGATTGTGGTGGAAGAAAGTTTCTATACTGTAGCGCCAGAGAACCGCGAGGAGTTTCTCAGGGTATACAGAACTCGTCTTTTTCCTTTCTGGCAGGAAATGAAAAAGATGGGTATCACCGCTGACGATTACAGGATGTATTCACAGAGAATACATACCATAAAGCCGCTTTGGACCTACAAAACCGTGGTAAAATTCAAGAACTACGCGGCGATAGACAGGTGGCTTGAGGTGAGGGATGAGGTATACGGAAAACTGTTTCCCGGGGAGAAAGGTTACAAGGAACCGAGAAAAATAATAGACTCCATTTCCGGGAATCACTGGGATGAATTCATAAGGGAAATCCCCCTTGACTGAATGTTTTCAGGTTTTTGCGTGGATCAGAGAAGTTTTGGCTGACCTTCACTCGGGCTGAGTCCCAAATGTCTGTAGGCGAGTTTCGTAGCCTTTCTTCCCCTAGGGGTTTTTTCTACTAGCCCCTCTCTTATCAGGAAGGGTTCGTAGACGTTTTCTATTGTGTCCTTGTCCTCGCTCACCGCGGCTGAGATAGTGTCTATTCCTACGGGACCCCCTCCGAATTTTTCGATTATGGAGATAAGTATCGCCCTGTCGAGGTTATCAAGACCCCTTGAATCTATCTCAAGCATCGAAAGGGCGTCCCTGACCACGATTTCGGTTATCCGCCCGTCCGATTTCATCTGGGAGTAGTCCCTTACTCTCTTAAGAAGCCTGTTGGCTATTCTGGGGGTTCCTCTTGCCCTCGAGGTCATCTCGCGGGCCCCTTCGTCTGTTATCTCGACCCCAAGAATGCCGGAGGATCTTTTTACTATGCTTGAGAGCTCTTCTGTACTGTAGTAGTCAAGCCTGAGTTCAACCCCGAAACGGGAACGAAACGGGGAAGTGAGAAGCCCTGTTCTGGTTGTTGCTCCTATTAGGGTGAACCTGTTAAGGTTTATTTTCACCGATCTTGCCGTTGGGCCTTCTCCTATCATGAGGTCAATTTTGAAATCCTCCATAGCGGAATAAAGATATTCTTCTACGACCCTGTTTATCCTGTGTATTTCATCGACGAAAAGCACGTCCTTTTCGTCGAGATTGGTAAGCATGGAAGCGAGATCTCCCGTTCTTTCGAGAACGGGCCCCGAGGTAAGGTGCAGCCCCACGCCGAGTTCATTTGCGAATATGTGGGCGAGAGTGGTTTTTCCAAGTCCTGGGGGACCGGAGAGAAGGACATGGTCTAGGGCTTCGCCTCTTGCCTTGGCGGCACCGATGAATATGGCGACCTGTTCCTTAACGTTCGGTTGCCCGATAAAGTCCCGAAGAAAAGCAGGACGGAGATTTACGTCCGTAAGCTCGTCTGTTTCCGTGTATTCGGGCGAAACGGTTTTTCTTGTGTTCTGTGACATTTAGTTTCTTATCACCTTAAGAGAATCCCGAAGCACATTCTCTATGGAACCCGAGACCTCAATGATTTTTTTGATCTCGGGGGTTTTCTTTTTCACCTCGGCCCTCGTGTAACCTAAGTTAAGTAGCGCGGAAATCGTGTCGTTAAGCATGGTGTTCGATATCGAGGACTCTTCGTCCGCCGCAAGGTCATCAAGCTTGTCCTTAAGCTCGTTTACTATCTTGGTAGCGGTTTTGGTGCCGATGCCACGGATTTTTTTCTGCGCCAAGTCCCCGCTTACTATGGATCTTACAAGCTCTGAGGTGGAAATGTTCGAAAGCACGTTCGTGGCCGCTTTCGGTCCTATGCCGGAAACGCCGATGAGTTTTTCAAAGAGTTTTTTCTCCGCTTCGGTGAGAAACCCGAACAATTCAATGCTGTTTTCCCTCTGGCTTGTATGTATTTTGAGTTCAACTTCCTCTCCCACGGCTCCGAGATCATAGTAAGTCGAAAGTGGAACGGTAACGCCGTAACCGACCCCGTTTACGTCAATGACTACGGTCCCGATTTCCTTACAAGCGATTGCGCCTCTAAGCAGATAGATCATTTACGGTGAATCTCTTTTTCCTGCGCCGGTTTCCCGCACTGCCAATAGTGCCGTCCGGCAGTCCGTATTTTGAAAGACTTAAGTGGCAGATCGCAATCGCGAGTGCGTCTGACTCGTCTGTGCTTTGAAATTCGCTGACTCCGAGCATGTAGGAAAGCATTTTCTGCATCTCTTCCTTGCCTGCTCTTCCTCTGCCGGTCAGGGCGAGCTTTACTCTGGTGGGTGCGTACTCGCTTACCGGGATTCCTCTCTGCGCCGCCGCCAGGATCGCTATGCCCCTAGACTGGCCGAGTTTTATGGCGCTTCTCGCATTCTTAGCGAAAAACATCTCCTCGATTGATACGACCGAGGGAGCGTAATCGTCAATTACCCTCAGGATCCCGACATAGATATCATTCAGTCTTTCAGAAGCGGAGTTTCCGGGCACAGGGGTGATTGTTCCACTGGTTACGTAGCTTAACCGGTTTCCTGCGCCGTCCACGATTCCGTAGCCGCAGGATCTTGATCCGGGGTCAATTCCCATGACCCTGGTGTCGGAAATTTTATCCAATTGCCTCGAGTAACTGCTCGTCTATATCGAAGTTGGCGTACACGTTCTGGACATCGTCGCTGTCTTCAAGCGCTTCCATCAATCTTATCATGTGTTCGGCGTCCCGGCCCTCGATTCTAACGTTTGTCTGCGGTATCATGGTGACTTCGGCCGATTCGTACTGTATTCCGGCGTCGGAGACCGCTCTCTTTACGGTTTCATAGTTCTCTGTGGGTGCTATAACCACGATATCGCTGTCCTCGGTGCACACGTCGTCAGCCCCCGCGTCTATTACCAGATCGAAAAGAGCATCCTCATCAACCGAGTCTTCGGCAAACGCGATTCTTCCCTTAAGATCGAACATCCACGCAACGCAGCCGTTCTCCCCGAGCCCTCCGCCGTGTTTGGTGAATATTCTTCTTATTTCAGAGACGGTTCTGTTTCTGTTATCGGTAAGGGTCTTTACGTATACGGCGCTTCCGCCGGGTCCGTACCCTTCGTAAAATATCTCGTTGTAGACTACTCCCTCGATGTCCCCGGTGCCCCGTTTTATGGCCCTTTCTATCGTGTCGTTGGGCATGTTGGCACCCTTCGCAGTTGCTACAGCGGTGCGAAGACGCGGATTGGATTCCGGATCGCCTCCTCCTTCCTTAGCGGCGACCGTAAGCTCCCTGATAAGCTTGGTGAATATCTTTCCCCTCTTGGCGTCAACTGCGGCTTTTCTGTGTTTTATATTCGCCCATTTGGAATGACCCGCCATCTTAGCTCACCCCCTTGTTTCTCCGTTTCTGCATATTCTCGCGTAAAGTATAACCGAAAATCCCCTCAAATTGCCACAGCGCTTCGGAAACTTCCCTATACGTGCGGGGAGCGCTGCTGAGACCAAAACATCTTGACATTTTTCCTCATTGTGTGTATTTACTAAAAGTAGTTTCAGCCGCATGGTACTAGGTGTTAAATACGCTTGTCAGGCAGGAACGGGATTCTCATGGAAAAGCGGTGTGGATTTTCTGCGGATCAGACTTTTCTCTTGGCAAGTTCGATTTTAGATATTGACAAGCTTGTTACGCGGCAATACTATTAACTATATCGGTTGTACTGATTTTTCATTTCGAACTCTTAACGCGCGAGATTGTCGCATTCCTGACACTTCAAAAGATTTCGATTATTTTTTGAACCAAAAAATTTAACAATGCCTTAGTTCAAGGAGTTTTACCGTATGGCAAAAGTTTCTAAAGCGGAAGCTGCGGATGCTGTCCAGAAAAAGGGAGAGCAGAAAAACGGAAACGGCAAGCTGCTTTACCTGAACGATCTCAGAGCGAAAAAGCCCTCGGACCTGATAAAACTTAGCAGGCAGGCCGGCATTGAAGATACCGCCAGAATGGCGAAGCAGGACCTTATCTATTCCCTGCTCAAGGCACAGAGTGAAAGCCATGGTTCCATAATAGCCGAAGGGGTGCTTGAAATCCTGGCCGAAGGTTATGGTTTTCTGAGGTCTCCCAAATACAGCTATCTGCCTAGTCCGGACGACATATACGTTTCGAAATCCCAGATAAGATCTTTCAGCCTGAAAACCGGGGACACGATAAAAGGCCTTGTGAGGCTCCCGAGAGAAGGGGAAAAGAACCTGGCCCTTCTCAAAATAGAGGAGGCAAACTACGACTCTCCGGAGATATGCAGGCAGAGAACGCCTTTTGAGGGACTCGTTCCCCTTCACCCGGAAGAGAAAATAGATCTTGAATATGAGAAAGACGAATTCTGCTCGAGGGTGATGAATCTTTTCGTGCCCGTGGGGAAGGGGCAAAGAGCCGTGATAGTGGCTCCTCCCCGCACTGGCAAGACCATAATAATCCAGAGAATAGCCAATGCGATAACCGAGAATCACCCCGAAATTGAGCTTTTCGTTCTGCTCATAGATGAGCGCCCGGAGGAGGTCACCGACATGCAGAGGTCGGTCAAGGGGGAAGTCGTGAGTTCGACTTTCGATGAACCGGCGCAAAGGCACATACAGGTTGCCGACATGGTGATCGAGAAGGCTAAAAGATATGTCGAGCACGGAAAGGATGTCGTTATCTTGCTCGACAGCCTTACCAGGCTTGCAAGAGCGAGCAACACGGTGACTCCCGCAAGCGGGAAAGTGCTCTCCGGAGGAATAGAGGCAAACGCTCTTCAGCGACCCAAGAGATTTTTCGGGGCGGCGAGAAACACGGAGGAGGGAGGAAGCCTTACCATAATAGCTACCGCCCTTATAGATACCGGGAGCCGCATGGACGAGGTTATCTTTGAGGAGTTTAAGGGAACGGGAAACATGGAAGTGTATCTTGACCGTCGCCTTGCGGAGAGGAGGGTGTTTCCTGCCATAGATCTTCAGAGATCGGGAACCAGAAAGGAAGAGCTTCTTATTGCGGAGTCCGAGCTTAACCGCATATGGCTTCTTCGAAAAATCCTCAATCCGATGAACACCACCGAAGCAATGGAGTTTCTCCTCGACAAGCTCCGGGGAACTAAAAGCAATACGGACTTTCTGAACATGATGCACCAGTAAGACCACCTGGTGCCTGAACCGGCTCAGAAGAACCGCGATACTTCCACATAAGTTTTCTTTTATTTGTGCATTCCTTCCTGAAGATAATGCCGGACATTAAAAAGTGGAATTTCTGAAAGGAAAGTTCTGAGTCTCACTTTACAATCGGCTTGTTGTTGATTTCGAAGTGTATCTACTTGAGAGGGGAAGGGTGGTGATCTGCCCTTTTTCTATCTTTTGCCTGCGTCGGCTTTTTGTCTTACCCTGCGTATTCTGGGTTCGGCAATATTGCCTTTGCTCACCGTTAAGCCGCATTCTGATAAGCACTCCCCGGTGAGACGGAGCAGCCCTTCGGTTATTTGGTGCCTCAGCAGAAAGTGGCGGAACTTGCAAATAGTAGTCTCGTCCGGAATCCTCTGCATTGACACACCGGCAAAGCGGCGCATGGACTCAGTGTCATAAAGGCTTTCTTCCATTGCCGGGTCCGACAAGCCGTACCATTGCTGCATCAGATAAATTCGCAGCATAACCTTGGCCGGAACGGGTCGGCGCCCTTTACGCGACTTCGGGTATTTGCTTAGTATGGGTTCAAGCAGTAGTTCCCACGGTAAAATCTCGTCCATTTTTTCAAGGAACCGCTGTTTACGGGTTACTTTCTTTTTGTTTTTGTAAGCTAAATCGGAAAAACTGGGCTTATTCGGCATTACCCCCGTCCTCACTTCTCTATAATACTATACCACAGCGGCTCGATTGAGATTTATCGCATTGAGTTAGGCCCTTAAATCATAGATACTTAACCCCTAAGTCCGGTGATGAAATATGAGCAAACCCACAGACAATCAGCTTGACTTAAGCGAGAAAGGAAGGGGAGGCGAGTCTCTTGACAGAAGGCTTTTCATGCAGTTTCTGGGTTTCGGGGGTATTGATCCGGTGCTTGAATCCCTTTTGGTTCGGGATCTTGAGAACTCTTCCTTAGCGGCGGTTCTTTATTCGGACGTAAATGATTACAAAGGCGCAGGCCTTTTGACCATGAGCGAGACTCCCGAATTTTTCGTCACGGAACTCAGGCAATTTCTCTCTGACTCCTCTTTTGCCACACTTAAGCCGAAGCCTGAGTACACGATGCTCGGAAGGACGTACTCGCTTGGTTATGAAAAGGAACTCGAAAGAACCCTGATTTCGGGCCCGAAGCAGAAAATCTTTGACCCGGAACTTGTCTGGGCCATATGGTATCCGCTCAGGAGGGCTAAGGCCTTTGAAACTCTCCCTTACGAGGAGCAAAGAGCTGTTCTCGGGGAACACGGCAAGGTAGGGTTTCAGTTCGGGGATGCGGGATACGCAAAGGACATCCGTCTTGCGAGCCACGGTCTTGACAAAAATGACAATGATTTCGTGATAGGAATTCTGGGCAGAGATCTCTATCCTCTTTCCGCGCTGGTGGAGAGGATGAGAAAGACGCAGCAGACTTCAAGGCACCTTGAAAGCCTAGGACCGTTTTTTATCGGCAAAAAACTGTTTTCAACCGGACAGGCCATATGAAAGAGGCTACTGAACTTCTATCAGGGCTTGGAACCCATATTGATCTGGAGATTGCGATTCCGGTCGCTATAGCAGTCGCCGTACTTGCGGCGGTTTATTTTCTTTTCAGGAAGAAAGAAGTTGCGCCGGAGACCGTGGCGCAGCAGCAGCCCGAGGCCGTTTCCGCTGAACCTGAAGAGGTGGAGCCACCGCCCGAACCCCCCGCTCCGGAAGCCGCACCCGGGCAAGTTGTCGAGACTGCGCCTGAACCGCAGTTTACCGCGCCCGAACCTGTAGCTGTGGAAGAAGATATTGTGACGCCGCCTGCGGATTCCGTACCTGTTGCTGAACCGATCGAGGTTTCCGAAGAGCCGATTTCCCCTGAAGAAACTGAAGCTGAACCCGAAGAACCGAAAGCCGAAGAGGAACCGGAGGAAACCAAGGTTCCCGAAGAGCCGGAGGAGGAAGTTGTTGCGGAAGAAAAAGAAGATGATACGGAAGGGGATTTCTTCTCGAGACTCAGCTTCGGACTTTCCAAAACTCGCAGGGGGATTCTTCAGAATCTTGAGCATGTTTTTTCATCCGGGAAGATTGATGACGCAGCCTGGGATGAGTTCGAGGAGGTACTCATAATGTCGGATATGGGAGTTGCGACCACTGCGAAGCTGCGAGAGAAAGTCTCATCTGCTGTTGGGGTAGGGGATGGTGGAGACATGGAGAAAATAAAAAGCCTTCTTGAAAAAGAGATCCTCGACATTCTAAGGGGAGTTGAGAGTCCGGTGGTTGAGCTTTCCGCCAAACCGACGGTTTTCATGGTGGCGGGAGTTAACGGCGTCGGGAAAACTACTTCCATAGGAAAAATCGCCAACAGGTTCACACGGGAAGAAAAAAAGGTAATGGTAGCCGCCGCCGACACATTCAGGGCGGCTGCGGTTGAGCAGCTCGGGGTGTGGGCGGAACGGGTGGGAAGCGATTTTCTTCGTGGCCAGACCGGGGCGGACCCCTCCGCCGTAGCTTACGATGCGGTAAAGGCGTCAGTTTCAAGGGGTATTGACTTGCTTATAATAGATACCGCCGGGCGGGTTCACACGAAAACGGGGCTTATGGACGAACTCAAGAAGCTGAGGAGAGTGGTAGCACGTGAACTCGAGGGAGCCCCCCATGAAACTCTCCTTGTCGTTGATGCAACTACTGGGCAGAATGCCGTGGAGCAGGCTAGGGTTTTTGGCGAGGCAATCGGGGTGACCGGTATAGTGCTTACTAAGCTCGACGGGACCGCCAAGGGGGGAATAATAGTGGCAATAGCGGAACAGTTAGGTCTTCCTGTGAAATATATAGGAGTTGGGGAGGGTCTCGGGGACCTGCGGGAATTTGACGCCGAACAGTTCACAAGGGCGCTTTTCACATCGGACAAGGAGGCTTTGCACTAGGTTTTTTGATGTCCGCTCGAGATGACAGGGAATTTATGAAAAAGGCCCTGAGGCTTGCCCTCAGGGGAGAAGGGTGCACCAGTCCCAATCCCATGGTCGGTGCTGTCTGCGTAGTTGGGGGACGGATTGTGGGCAGCGGCTACCATAAAAAAGCTGGGTCCCCGCATGCGGAAATAGAAGCATTCTTAGATGCCGCCAAAAAAGGAATTTCTCTTAAGGGTGCCACGCTCTACGTGACGCTTGAACCCTGCTGTCATACCGAAAAGCTTACTCCTCCATGTACCGACGCCATAATAGCCTCGGGCATATCGGATGTTGTTGTGGGAGCCATTGATCCTAACCCGAAAGTAAGCGGAGAAGGGGTGGCCAAGCTCCGCAAAAACGGGATAGCAGTAAGAACAGGCGTGCTTGAGAGGGAATGCGCGGAAATAAACGAGTTTTTCAACAGGCACGTCGTTTCGGGGCTTCCCTTCGTAATCTTAAAATCCGCCTCGACCATTGACGGCAAGATAGCTTCCGTAACAGGTGATTCCAAGTGGATAGGGAGCCTGAGGCAGAGAAAAATGGCCCATCGTCTCAGAAAGAAGGTGGACGCAGTAATTGTCGGGATAAACACGGTGCTTACGGATGATCCGGGACTTGACGTTCGACTCGTTAGGGGAAACGTGCGGCAGCCGGTTCCGGTGATTATGGATTCAAAGCTTCGTATTCCACCCGAAGCGAAGATTTTCAGCACTCACCCACGCTCCATAATAGCCACTACGGAGAGGCCGGGAAAGCTTAAGGAAAAGAAGTTTCGTGAACTTGGTGCCGAGATCCTGAGATTAAAATCCGATTCAGCGGGCCGTGTGTCTGCAGCGGACCTTCTTAATGAACTCGGGTCCATGGGAATGTGCGGAGTTCTGGTTGAAGGTGGAAGCAGGGTGGGAGCCTGTTTTCTCCGTGAGGGCCTGGTTGACAAGGTAGTTTTCTTTTACTCGCCAAAGATTATAGGAGGTGACGGGATGAGTATGATCGGGGACCTTGGAAAGCAATCGATTGAGGAAGCGATCAATATCAAGAATATTAAGGTCAGAAGGTTCGGCGATGAAATGATGATAGAGGGTTACATATGAGGGTAGGGCTTATGGGCGGCTCGTTCGACCCTGTGCATGCGGGTCACCTGAGAGCCGCCGAGGAGATAAGCGAAAAACTGAAGCTTGACGAGGTGGTCTTCATTCCGACTCTTGTCTCTCCTCATAAAAGCTCAGAAACCATGGCCTCCCCCTCCCACAGGCTCAATATGCTTAACCTCTCAGTAAAGCGTAATCCCCGTTTCAGGGTTTCCGATATGGAACTCCGCAGGGAACCTCCTTCCTACACTATCGATACCCTCAGGACGCTTAACGAAAGCAATCCGCAAAACCAGCATTATTTTATAATGGGTTGCGAACTTTTTGCGGAAATAGACATGTGGAAAGATTTCTCGGAGCTTTTTAACTACTCAAGCTTCGTTGTTCTTCGCCGACCCGGTTACGACTTTGCTGATTCCGCTAGTCCAATTCCTCTTGCCCTCGAAAATGACTTTCGATATTCTTATAATGACAGGAGTATGGACGTTTTTGCTCACAAAAGCTCAAATGAGCTGTTTTTCGTAAATATCGCCGGTATAAGGGTTTCTTCGACCGAGGTCAGGGAACTTGCGCGCCGGGGCAACTCCCTCAGGTATCTGGTCGCGCGGGAAGTGGAGGGATACATAGCGGAAAACGGCCTATACCAGCTGGAGGAAAAACCATAGAGCCCAAGGAAAAAGCCTTGTTTGTCGCCCGCGCCGCCCGGGAGAAGAAGGCGGAGGACCCCGTAATTCTGGAAATTAGGGAAAAAAGCGACGTGGCGGATTATTTCGTTGTGTGCAGCGCGAACTCCGACAGGGGAGTGCGGACCATAGTGGAGAGCGTTGAACGGGAACTTAAAAAACACGGAGTAAAAATATTCGGGACCGAAGGTATCTCCGAAGGCCGATGGGTGCTGCTTGACCTCGTGGACGTGGTTCTCCACGTGTTCTACCGGCCCGTCCGGGAGTTCTACGACATTGAGGGGCTGTGGATCGATACCCCGAGGGTGGACCTGCCATTCCTTAAGGAAGGCAGATCCGAGGTTGTCTGACACCGCTCGGCGTGTTCTTAGCGGGCGATTCTTTCTCTTCTTCTGACGAAAGTTGGTATGTCTAGGTCTTCCTCTATATCGGGACTGTACGGCTGTTCCGAAATTATATCGGTCACCCTTTTATCGATATAATTTTCTACCCCGGTCGCGACCACGGTGATTTTCCTGACTTCGGCACATTCGTGTTGTAAGTAGCTGGAATTACACGCACGGG
>VXTZ01000022.1:0-167837 GCA_009837205.1 Candidatus Dadabacteria bacterium
TGGTGGCGCACATAAGGCAGAACTTCCGCAAGTGCGAGTGCAGGAAGTAGGGAGAATTTGTCAGATTGATAGCGGCGTTGTTTTCGGCAACATCTTTTTTTTCTCCGAGAACCTTTTCCTTATATCAATTACGGCTTGGGTGATCTCTGCGGGCAGGGATTCGAGTTCCTCTCCCGTTTCCGCCCGCACCGCGTGCCAGAGCGGTTCCATGGTTTCAGTCAGGGCAGGATGGCTTTCCATTATCTGCATGACCTGTTGGCTCCAGCCGGCCGCCGTGAGATTGATTAGGGATTCCGTCAGATCATGCGTGTTCCAGTATCGTTGGCCGACGGCGACGGAAAGCGCTCGGTCAAGTTTTTCAAGAGCTGCCATCCAGTTCCCGCAGCGGGCCAGTACATCGGAGACCGTATGAAACGCGGCAGGTTCCTCCGGCATCAGTTCCGCCGCGCGGCAAGCGTAGCGTTTCGCTTCTTCCAGGCGCGCAACGTCGTCACTCCTGAGAATCGCCTCCGCCCTGACGCGCCAGGCCTCGCCACACTCGGGGTCGAGTTCTGCTGCCTTTTTGCAACCTGATTCCGAGTTGTCATAACATCCCAGCAAGTTGGCAATATTGCTCCTAGTGGCCAGCAGCTTAGCGAATTTCTGACGCGTATCTACCGGATCTTTCATATAAATATATTCTGAAAACCGGCCGTGGGAAGTGATCCAGTCTTCAAACCGCCCCAGTTCCAAATATGCGGTGTCCAGAGCAAACAACGCTAGACTGGCACCGTAACGTAATGTTGCCGAGTCATCGGTACGAACATATTGAGTGAAGCTTTCCAAAATGGAGACAACTTCATCATAACGCTTTTGTGCGACAAGGACGTTTCCTTTCTCGGCGAGCGTCTTGATAAGCGCCAGGCGCAACCATTCCGGATCGTCCGGGCGGACATATTGCGAAGCTTGTCGCCAGGTCGCGAGAGCTTCTTCGTGATGATCCTTTTCCGAGAAAAATTCGCCAAGAAGCCGAAGCCATTCAGTGGCTGCATAGCGTAGAGGGTGCGGGTCGTCCTGATTTACAAGCTCCGGAATTTTCCCTATAACGTTTGAGGCATCGCCAGAATTTTCCAGAGTGAAAAGAATTCCGGCCTCTGCAATCAGAGCTCCAAGTGCGTAAATCCGCAACTGTGCGGCATCATCGGGACTGACAGCCTCGGTTACATGCCTGAACGCATCGAGGGCATCCTCAAAATGCTTTCTTCCTCCTAAGGCGAAACCAAGAAGAAACCGAGCAAAAAGATTCTCCGGTTCTTGCCTGATTGTCTCTCTGCACTCGGTTTCCGCCTCCACGAAGCGCTCAGACTGGAGTAGCTCGATGCCGCGACAGACCTTATCCGAAAAACAATCCAAATCTAACTGGTACTGCCGGGAGATATCCCGCACTATTTCGCCAAATGCTGACACGTTCGCGCCGTTCGTGCCGATAGAATTGATTATCAGGTTAAAGGCATTGTTCAGCCAGTCTTCGCGTTCCGTGAAACCACTGTCGTTCGCCGCATAGGGGATCAGGGCTCCAAGCAGTTCAGGCGCCTCTTCATCCTTAGAGACCCCGCTGCTTAACTTCTCAAGAGTCGCCAGATACATCGACCGCATCGGAACCGGGCCGAACAGATCGTTGAGGAAGTCTACCAGCAGCTTCAGGCGTCGATATCCCCGCCGCGAGAAACGCAGCAGGAAGTAGATGTTGTAGAACCGGTCGGCAACCTCGTACCGGATACGCTTTTCCCTCTCTGGCCGCGCTTCCCTGGCGTATCCCTTGTCCACCAGCTGCTTGAGCTGGGCGCTTGTGTGAGATGAGGAAAGCCTGGCCGCGGCGGATACTTCCTTCGCGAGCATGGGACTCCATCCCTCCGCAAGGCAATGAAACACCTTTCGGGACTGTGTCGGCAGCTCCTCAATGCGGGACTTGAAGTACGGAGTCTGTTCGTCGATTAGCTGTTCCAAGTCCTTGAACGCGGAACCGAGCGGCGACTCAACCAGAATTCCGTAGGTCAGCACCAGCAGCCGCGGGTTTCCTCCGGTCAGGCGGCGCATGGTCTCGATTCGCCCGCGTTCGCGGCTCAGTGTCTCGGTGACCTCAGTTTTGCCTTCACGTTCCGCGAGGGCTCGGAAGATCTGAAGATACTCTTCGCACCCAAGACCTTCTAGAAGAAAAACCCGGAAAAACTCGTAAAACGGTTCGCCGCGGTGCCGTATGGCCTCGAAGACGGCGTTTGCGGAACCGATCAGCAGTATCTCCGGATGTTCGATCAACGAAGCCCGCAAAGCGTGGACTTCGCGCTCATCACCCAGTTGTGAGAAAACGATGTCAAGATTTTCGACAAACAGAATCAGCCTCTTTCCGCTTCCTCGGGAGAAATCAATAAGAACCGAGAGCGCGTACGCGGCAAGGCGCTGCGGATCCTTCTCGTCGGCCGAAAGCGCTTCTGCCTTGTCCTCCCATCGGGAATCCCGAGTGGCGCGGGTCAGGTGATGCAGGGCCGTAAGCCAGAAATCCGCCAGGTCGGTCACCTGATAGCTTTCCTCGTGAAACGCCACGGGCTGCCATGCTTCTGCAAGATCGGGCGTTTCGCGTACCGCTTGGAGAAACCGCAGACCGAGGGTGGTTTTGCCCATCCCCCGCGAACCGACAAGCAGCATGTGCTGGCACGGTCGGTCGGTTTTCTGCTCGTCCAGGAGGCGAAGCATCTCAGTGAGGGTCTCCTGACGGGCGACGAAGGAAGCCTTGAGTTCTTCCGGGGAGAGTTGGGCCGGGTTGTAGATACGTCTTTGCTTCATGGCTCCATCCCCCCTGACCGGTTTTTCCGCCACCACTCCCTAAGCAGGTTCGATCTGAAACACACATGGGAGCCGTCCCGCCGCACGTACCCGTCCGATTCCAGATTGCGAAGCGCCGAGAGAAGCTCGCTTTCGCCCTGCCGGGTCAGTTTCTCAATATCCGAGATGCGCGCACCGTCTCTCCGCCGACAGGCGTGATTGAGTATGTCGTGCGCCGCTTCCTGCTCGTCTGCGTCAAGCATGATTTCCAAGCGGGCTGCGTAATGGTCAAGATGAGGCGTGCCGCCAGGTCCCGTAAGCCTTTCCGTGAAGCATCGCTCTATTGCACTTTCGGAAACGCGCGAGGGGTCCCCATTGCAGGATTGGCGAAGGGTCGAAAAAAACAGTTGCAGGTGATAGGGAACCGGATCCGAGAGGAGGTCGAGAATTTGTGAGACGCTACGTTCGTCCATGCGGAAGCCATAACTGTCTCCAAGCTCCTCCAGAAACTTAACTGCGACATCCCGGTCCCATGAATCCAGCTGGAAAGGGGCCAGATCGTTTATTAATCCCGAAAGAGCAAAGCGTCTGAGAACGCCTTCAAGCCCGATGGACCCGCCGATCAGTGTGCACACCTTCCCGCGCATCTGCGGAGACTGGCGCCAGCGCCGGAACCCGGACAGCAGCAACTCGACATCATGTTTTCCTTCGAGGGTTTTCAGCATGCGCGAGACGAGTATCGGAAACTCGTCGAGGATGATCAGGAGGCTGCGACCGGGATCCGGCAGACTCTCAAGACGTTCAAGAAGCTGATCCGCTGTACGTTTCCAGTCCCGGCCGATCGCCCTTTTGAGTTCAATGCGGACTTTTTCGATGCTGACGGAAACTTCGGAAAAGGAAAATGTGCTCTTGAGCGTGTCTACTACGGTCTTTGCGAACGGAATTTTTTCGATGCCTCGGCGGTACTCCGGGTTCACCGCCAGAGCGGCGACAATTGCCGCCAAGCAATCCGCCGAATCTTCGGCACCTTCAACATCCACATAAAAGACATCCCAGTTTTCCCGAGGTTCGCGACGAAGTTCCAACATGAGGCTGGTCTTCCCGACCCGTCGCGGGGCAAGCATCAGAACATGCTCTCCCTGCTCCAGTTTTTCCCATAGCAGTTCCAGTTCGGATTCTCGTCCGTAGAGGTCTTCGCCGATTACCGCCTGTCCTGTAATGTTTTGCATCCGCTCGACTCCCGTTCAGATCAGGATGGAAAACAGAATACATGACAAGGGGTTTTTTGGCAATAAATTTTTTGGCAAAAAGTTTATTGCTATAGGGGAATCCACAGAAGATGCTATCGTCGCACTTCCACGAAATCCAAGGCAATCATTCAGGTCCAGAAAACCCGACAGACGCACAGTCAGTTTTTCAGCACAGCGGAAAACGGCGAAACACTATACACCCAAAGCGTAGTCACCATCACTCATCGCCTTTCGCCCCAGGACATGTCCGCCACGCACTTTCCTAGCTTCGCTCGCTCATCAGAAGCTCCTTCTCCCGCAGCCTCCCAGCCACTTTTTTTTCTTCTCGCGCGCCCTTTTCCTTATTATATATAAGAGCTCAGACTCCCCTTTCCTCAAGGCCCGGGGGAAGTTCTCCGTAATAGGGAGAGTCCTCCTCGTACATCTCAAGGACTTTATCCTTCGGCATGTCGCACATATCTTCCGTGAAACCGAACATCCTGCATATGTGGCGAAGCTCCTCCTCCCTCCCCGGAAGCGGGTCCATGTTATGACGGAACAAGCATTTTTCCTGATTAGGTTGTTTCTAGTTTTATTCACAGCATCGTGCACAGTTGCTAAAGCTGGCAAGAGGGGTGAAACGGACATGAAAGATTTTCTTTGAAGTAAAAGTCATGGGTTGGTGCGTCAGATAAGATTTTTAGACAAAATTAATCTGTCGGACTTATTATCGTCTACTCCAAACACCCTTGAGATGAGTGGCGTTACCGAACAATTCAACTGACCAATCAGGTTCTGAGTTTTTAAGGCAGCGACGCAATCGCACATGACCCTGTTTTGGGTAGGCTTTGCGAATTCCCCATCCATATCGACGAATTGTTTTTTCGACCGAATTATTGCGTTTGGTTGAAGCAGTTGAAGTTAATCGTGCGGAAGAATAGGCCTTAGTTGTTCTTTCCCGTATACGTTTAACATCTTCCTTGCTCGGGAGAGGCTTACGACCTCGACTGAATGGTGTGAGTATGGCAAATGGAGTCGGTATGAGCAAGTTTTCCCAAATATCAGCAAATTCTCCAGTTTTCGAACCGTGATGTGCAACCTTGTACACGGAAGATTTTGTATTTTTTATGGATTGAGAGTCGTTGGCAATAGCTGACCACCCTCCTCCAGGCATCTCCTCAAGATCCGCACCCAGCAATATTGCGTCGTCACCCAAATCAATTAAAAGAGCCACTGAAATATCATTTGGTCGCATGTCTCCCATTCTTGTTCTGGTCGTGCCTAATTCCGGTATTTTCTCAGCCAAGCGTGACAAAAAACTTGCAATGCGTTCATTTGACGGCGAAAGTGCAAATACCTTCACATTCTTCTCGGTTTTTCGAATCAGAGTGTCTGTCAGCAAAAATTTTGGTTTCTTTCCTCGTTGCTCTAAAATCTCCAGAATTTTTATAATTTCTTGCGTTGATCTCGCGCTAGGGGCGGGATCAGTTTCTGCGTAAACCGCGGCAAACCCGAGGAACTCCTCTCCACGAAGAGCCATTGCGCAGCAGAAATCTGCGAACTCGCAACAATCAACCACTTCGGATAGGCCACCGATGTGATCATCATGCCAATGGGTAGCTATAACATGGGAAACTTGTTTAGCGAAATCAACCCCTATTTTGTTCAAGTAGGCGACAGCCGAACTCTGGGATTGACTGTTCTCCTCTAGGCAAGAATCAACGATAATCCATTCACCGTCGCCGATGTGAACAACAATTGACTCTCCGTAGCCGGGACCGATCAATGAAACTTCTATGACATCGGAAGGAGGAGCTTTCAATCTTTTGAATTGAGGAAGCGGGATAGACGCTTCGCTCGTTTTTCAGCACGGTGAAGAGTGGAAGATGTCCAACCTGGTAAACGGCGGAACACAATACGTCCAAAGCGTTGTTGTCGCCCATTGGGACGTATTGAGCGACCCACTGTCAAATAGAACACAGCACCTATTTTGAGCAATTCCTGATCATCGTCTGAAATGTCCTCAATCGGAAGTTCCGCCATCTCGCTTGGGTAGTTTTCCTCGTTTGTCAGGTCGCGTAATCGGGCAGTGAAATTTTCATCTCCCACTGTTTCGACGATACCTTCCCAATCCTGAAGTATCCTGTCTTGAGGTACTTCCGGTGGCGATTTTGGATTTTTAATCTCTGGAAAAGCAAAAGGAGCATATACATTTAACTCCGTATTCTTGTCGATTTTCTGCGGCAAAAGTCCTACCCTGTTTGAGTGCTTGTTGAATGTTGCCAGAAAAGTTTCCTCGACAGCGTCTCTGAAAACATGAATTTCGGTAGGGAACTCACCTATAACATTATCACGTCGAGACATATTATTTGAGTTAAAACCTGGTATATCTGTCCGTATAAAAGCCGCTGTGGCTATAGTCATGTTCGGTATTCCTCCGTCAGCGCCATAATTTGATCCACTATTATTGCTGCCCGCTTCATTGAAATCTCCCAATTGGCTTCTAAAGCTTCAACAGCCAATGATGCATTCTGAACTGATTTTTCATTATCCATCAATTGAAATTGATTACTCACTCCAACGAAAATACCCGTATTACCTTCAATTTTAATAGATGGCTCAACTTGGGCCTGCACGGAACTATCATACTCACCTACCTGCTGCAAATTTTTCTGGAGCATTGTAATCGAAAGCATGCCTCCTCGTTCGTATATGGGTGCGTCGTAAGATTTTTGTATTTCCTTTCCCCACTCACCCCAAGCATCTTTCGGCGCTAATCGACTGCCTACACGATCCCTGACTTCAAAGTCGCCAGTATCAAAATGAATATTTCGGTTGATACCCATAGCTACCACCGGTGTGTGGGGCAGATACTTCCCGAAACATGAAATTACAAGATCTTTAATATGCTCGGGGTGGTCACCAACACCGGTTACTAAAAAATGGTCAAGTCTAACCTTAAGCTCAAATGTATCAACCCCGAAAGCACATTCTTCTTTATTTTGTAACAACATTACCGTTTTCTCGGCTTCTTTTTCTCCTATCATCCCGTGCCGAGCAAACCATGCTGGTTGAAAAATTCTCGGATTGAAAGAACCAAGCAATACAATGCTTGCGTTATCAAATTCTGGCTTGATACGCATAATTCGTATACCTTAGCTGTTTGTAAGTCAACATACCTCGCCCGACAACCACTATAACACCAAATAGGTTTTTTGGACAATCAGAACTTTCCATTCCATTTCTAATTTCATCAACTAATATTGATCTCAACGCTACGCTCTTTCAAACATAGAGTGTTTATCCAAACGCTTCCAGTGCTGTTCTGCTTACGAGCAACTCTGCGAGAGTATCTCAAGTCCACAGAACCGAGGATGAAATCAGAAACCGCTCTATGGCTCCACAAAAACTTACCGTTGAACAATTTTTCCTGAAAGCAGCCGAAAACCGAAATTTTTTCCTTTTTTCAGACTCCCCTTTCCTCAAGACCCGGGGGAAGCTCCCCGTAATAGGGAGAGTCCTCCTCGTACATCTCAAGAACCTTATCCTTCGGCATGTCGCACATATCTTCCGTGAAACCGAACATCCTGCATATGTGGCGAAGCTCCTCCTCCCTCCCCGGAAGCGGGTCCATTGGTTGTATGAGTTTTTCCTCCTCAAGCTCCTTCCGCACGTCCTGGTCCTCGGCAAGCGGAGTTCCGTACTCGTTTGAGTGATAAAGCCTGTCGAACCTCTTCCTCGGCCTCTGGCCGGGATCCTCAGCCGCGTATCCCACTGTCATGAGCCAGATGGGAACTATGTTCTCGGGAGTCCCGAGAACCTTCGGGAACTCGGCCGGCTTTCTCCCCGTGGCGATAAGGCAGCACCCGAGGCCCAGGTCAGTGGCCGCGAGCATGGCGTTCGCTATGGCCTGGCCCGCCTCGACCCTCAGAAGATCCTCCGCCCTGTCCTTGGGAAAGCTCATGAGCCTCGGATAGGTGTTCTCGGTAAGTATCTTGTAGGTCCAGCCGTGAGCGGCGGTTATGGCCCTCGCGGGAAACAGCACCTGGAAGGTCTGTATGAGCTCCTTGTACCAGGCGTCCAGGTTTATCAGCCACGCAACGATAATCGGGGCCTGGCGCAGGTGGATCTCGTTAAACGCGGATCCGCATTCAACTATCTTCTCGAATTTCTCCGGGGGATAGGTCCTTTTGTCTATGACTATCGCCTCGGTCGAGTTGCAGTTGCCCTGGCAGGAGCAGTACCGCGCCGCCTGGAGCATCTTCTGTATCTTCCAGTCCTCAACCTCTTTCCAGGGCTTGTAGAACCTAAAGCTTCTCCTGGTGCCCATTGCTTCAAAAACTTCCATTGTAAATCCCTCCTTTGTCTCTGGTTTGTTCTCTAAAAGTTTCTCCCCCGCCGCACCTAAAGCGTGGTCCAGCCCCCGTCTATAACAAGATCGGAACCCGTAACGTACCGGGCCTCGTCCGAAGCCAGGTAGAGCACCGAGTGGGCCACTTCCTCCGCTTCTGCCCTTCTCACAAGGGGAATCATGTCGGCCGCTATCGCGTCGAGCTGCTCCTCCGCGTCCGGGGGGTTCCCCATGAACTCGGGGTCCATCTTGGTCTTTATGTAGCCGGGACAGACGGAATTTGTCCTTATGTTGTCCTTCGCGTGATCAAGGGCCATGCTTCTCGTTATCTGCCTCACGGCTCCCTTCGAAGCGTTGTACGCCACGCAGCCCTCCATCCCCACGATGCCTAGCACGCTTGAGTTGTTGATTATGGAGCCCCCGCCGTGCTTTGCCATGAGCGGAACCACGTACTTGCTTACGAGAAAGACCCCCTTCACGTTTATGTCGATCGTGCGGTCCCAGACCTCGTTAGAGGTAGTCACCACAGTGCCGCCCTCAAGTATCCCGGCGTTGTTAAACAGTATGTCGACCCTTCCGAAATCTCCGTAGAAGGCCTCTACCACCCTCTTTACGTCCTCTTCTATGGAAACGTCACCCGGATAGGCCCTTATCTCCCCGGGTCCCGGGTTCTCAGAAACCACCTCGTCAAGCCTCTCCGCGGTTCTCGACATTATGCCCACGTTGGCGCCTTCTGCTGAGAACAAAAGCGCCGTAGCTTTTCCTATTCCCTCTCCCCCGCCCGTTATGAGCGCTGTTTTTCCATCAAGTCTTGCCATTTTTACCCCCTCGCTTCGGGTCAGAAACCCTGCTTTTTTTTAACTTCCGTTATATAATAACCCATTATGAGCAACGGGAAATCCTTTATGATAGGTGGAGTCCGGCTTCAGGTTCTTTCCGAAATCCTCCACCGCAGTCACGAGGAGCTTCGCCGGGAAGACAGGACTTGGCAATGAAGGATCGTTTTCATGATTGAATACGACAAATTTCAAAATTCCCTGAAACGCCTTGAGGAACAGTACGGAAATTACCGTGCCATAGAGAACTCTGACCTGGATTCGATAATGCGGGAAGCTGTGGCCGAGTCGGTCATACACAGGTTTGAGGTCTGTTACGACTGCCTATGGAAGGTGCTGAGACGCCACCTCGCAGAGGAGCTCGGCGTTCCAGATGCCCCAAACAGCCCGAAACCTGTTTTCAGACTGGCCTTTGAAAACAACCTTCTCCCCTCACCGATCGAAAAATGGCTTGATTACGCAAACAGCCGCATCAATACAAGCCATGACTATGATGAGGGAAAGGCCAGAAGATGCCTTGGAATCATAAGCGGCTTTATTGACGATGCCACAGGTCTTTACGAAACAATGAGCGGAGAAACATGGAAACAGTAGAAGCTATTGATATCTCTTCTGAGCAGCGCGGCGTTCTTCTTGCGCTGCTTAAAAAGCATCTTCCGAATACCCGCGTCTGGGTATACGGTTCCCGCGCGAGGTTTGCCGCGAAAAAGAGTTCGGATCTCGACATGGTGGTATTTGCCGGAAGCGGACAGAGAAGACAGGTCGGCGATCTTCGGGAAGCTCTTGAACAGAGCGATCTTCCGTTTCGGGTGGACCTGTTCGTGTGGGATGACATGCCGGAGAGATTCCGGGAGAAAATTGAAGGTGACCACGTAACCCTTGTTTCCCCTGACCACTAAACGCAGGCGGGAGGGTCATGCTCTGGTTCCAAAGAGAGACGCAAACTCAAAATGAATCTGCATTTTCCCTGAGTTCCGTTGTATAATAACCCATTATGAGCAACGGAAAATCCTTCACGGCGGCTGCGGTGCAGGCAGCTCCCGTTTTTCTCGACAGAAAGGGCACGGTCGACAAGGTCCTCAGGCTTATAAAGGAAGCAGCGGGAAACGGGGCTGAACTCGTGGTTTTCCCCGAGGCCTTCATACCCACCTATCCCTACTGGCCGAAGGATCTCGGGTTCGGGGCCGAGAAAAAGCTCACCATGGACGCCCACGTCGAGCTACACAGAAACTCGGTCGAGGTTCCCGGGGAGGACACCAAAAGAATCGGCAATGCGGCGAAGCGGGCCAAGACCTGCGTCGTAATAGGGGTTAACGAAAAAGAGGGAGGAACCCTCTACAACACCATACTCTACTTCGGCAAGGACGGCTCCCTTCTCGGAAGGCACAGAAAGCTGATGTCGATTGACAGCGAGAAATGCGTATGGGCGAACGGAACCGCCGAGGACGTGAGGGTGTTTGACACCGAAATCGGGAAAATAGGGGGACTTTTCTGCTACGAGCACCACATGACCCTTGAGAAGTACGCGATGTTCACCAAGGGGGAGCAGGTGCACGTGGGTCTCTGGGGAGGACACTCGTTCGTTAAGGACACGATGGATTTCGCGAGCCGACAGTACGCGTTTGAGGGACAGGTGTTCGTCATAATCTCAGCCGGCTTCATAGAAGAGGATATGATTCCCGACTCCTTTCCCCTGAAGGAGCATACGATCTGGGATTACCCCGGGGGAAGCGGCATAATAAACCCCAGGGGACAGTACATAATCGGCCCCGTATACGGAAAGGAAGAGATTCTCTACGCGGAGATCGAGCTTGACCAGATAATAAGGGCAAAGACCGTAATAGACTCCGTGGGGCATTTCTCAAGGCCGGACATATTCCGATTCGAGATAATGGAGTGATGTTGCTTCGGGCAATCCGCCTTTATTTATTCAGTGATGTCCCATTCCCTGCCGACAGGCAAGGTCAAGTCCACACCCGGTGAGTATAGTTACAGTACCCTTTAACGAACCGGAAATACGTGAGAAAAAACTGGATTCAGCCTCATCTTTAGGCTCGACCCGAGCGGGTTGTTTTTCTCCGTTCTCAGGTGACAGCTTGTGTCCAGACATTTCGGTAACTCCTTTACATGGTTAGTTTCTAATGAATTACGACTTAGCAAACGAAATCAGGGAATCATAGATACCAGAGTCAGCCTCACGCAGTGCCGCAATATAGCGTTCGCGGACATCTTCAGACGCAGTGAGGTCGGCACCACCGCCCCATGTGAGTTTTTCACCACCATATTTGGCAACTATTACATCGGCAAGCAAGCGCGCGTGTCGGCCGTTGCCGTTCGGAAAAAGGTGAATTTTCACTAACCGGTGATGAAAAATAACGGCCAGTTCAGTAACACCGTAGGTATTGTGTTCCAGCCAATAAGCGGCATCGTCCAGCAACTTGCGAAATTCGGTCTGGATGAGGGAATAGTTGACGCCGATGTTTTTGTCGGATTTTCGGTACTGACCTGCCCATTTCCAGACACGACCGAACATGCGCTTATGAAGGTTCAGGATAAATTTCTCCGAAAAAATATTCTGTTTCGATGCCAAAACAGATTTCCGCATTACCCATCTCCGGGCTTCAAGAATATTTTCCCGCTCGAAACGGTCCAGATCTTCACGCATTAATATGGTGGGAACGAGATGTTCCTTCTCTTCCTCGCTAAGCGGGGTCTGGCCCTCTGTATAACGATACTGAACCATTTCAGTCCCACAGACTGATGGCAGGGTTGCGCACCAACTCATCAGCGATTTGGGCGGTTTTCTCCTGCCTGTCGCCTACATCCTGCGCTTCAAGCATCATGCTGTGGTCCACAGGATCAACGATATCACGAGCCTTTCTGAGCGCCTGCTTGCGCACGATGTTCCGCAAGGAGCCATCATTTGGAACAAAAACATAAACGAGCCTGCAATCCAATGCTTCAGCCGCCTTGCGAAGCGACCTAAGTGTAATCGCATCATTGATCTCGTTTTTCTCCAAACGAGCGGCGGATTGCTGTGTGATGCCTATACGTTCCGCCATCTGACGAACGCTCATGCCAAGCGAGGTGCGGACAGCACGAATCCAACCGCCAGAGGGACGGTCGCAAACATTCACTCTGGAAAGGTGGTCATCCAGCGTCTGCAATTGCATATACTTAAATTTGTTTGTCATATCACAGCCTATATTCTGTAAGTAAAACCAATGTTAACAGGATAAAAGCTGTAAGTCAAGGATAAAATTACAGAATATAATCTGTGACTAGATTTAGGCTTGATTTTCCAAAGCCCTTTGACAATAACGCTGAAAAGAATATAGAAGTGGCCAAATTTCTATATTTGCAGATATGTTCTGCTTGCTAAATCCCATTTTTTACAGAAACCAAAATTGTCAAAGACGAAAAGCTGGCTGGGGCACTAGGATTCGAACCTAGACTAGCGGATCCAGAGTCCGCTGTACTGCCGTTATACGATGCCCCAGAATGCGGAGAAAAGATTATTGACTCTAAACTCCGCGGTGTCAAACCAAAGCAAACTCCCGCGGCCGGGGTTGATTACCGGCTGACATCTGATAAATTAAGCGGATACGGAGGTGGCGCCCGCAAAGGCCGCGCGGCGTTTCTGGCCAATGGACGAACCGAGCCCGGAAATCCTCGAGACTTTCGAGAACAAAAACCCGGAGAGGGATTACGAAATCGAGATATCGTGTCCCGAGTTCACCTGCGTTTGCCCGAAAACGGGACAGCCGGACTTTGCGACCATCACAATAAAGTACGTACCCGACAGGCTCTGCGTGGAACTTAAGTCCCTTAAGCTCTACATGTTCTCCTACAGAAACACGGGCGAGTTCCACGAGCACGTGACGAACAGGATCCTTAACGATTTCGTCTCCGCGTGCGATCCGAGGTCGGTCGAGGTGACGGGCGACTTCAACGTCCGCGGCGGAATAAAGACGGTAGTACGGGCCTCACACAGAAAAGACGCCTGAGCGTCCCGGGCCCAAAACAGCATGTACGTAAAAACCCAGATAATAATCACGGGAACGATAATATTCCTTATAATTCTGGTCGCGATTTTCGCGCCCGCCCTCTCCCCCTACGAGTACGACCAGACGAATTTCGCAAACGCGCTTCGCGCCCCCGACTCCGTGCACCTAATGGGAACGGACCAGGAGGGCCGCGATCTCCTGAGCAGGGTAATCCACGGTTCGAGGATATCGATCGCGGTCGCCGTGGGGACCGCCGCGATGGCCCTTGTCATCGGAACGGTCCTCGGAGCGGTCTCGGGATACGCCGGGGGGAAAACGGACGAGCTTATAATGCGCACGGTCGACGTGTTCTACGCCGTCCCGGATCTCCTTCTGATCGTTCTTCTGACGCTCGTTATCGGAACGGGGGTTACGGGCATCGTAATATCTCTCGGGGTGATGTCGTGGATGAGGGTCGCCAGGATAGTGAGGGGAAGCGTGCTTCAGATAAAGTCGTTTGAGTACGTTGAGTCCGCAAGGGCGCTCGGGGCCTCGCCGCGTATCATTCTCGCAAGGCACATACTTCCTAACACGCTAAGTCCCCTCATAGTCACCGTCACGTTTTCGGTCCCTTACGCAATCCTCACGGAATCCACGCTCAGCTTTCTCGGCCTCGGGATATCTCCGCCTGAGGCGAGCTGGGGCACGCTTGCGAGCACCGGGTGGCAGGGAATAAGGACTTTCCCCCACCTTATAGTGTTTCCAAGCATCGCGATTTTCATAACGGCGCTTTCCTTTAATCTCTTCGGGGAAGGCATAAGAGACCTTCTGGCCACGGAGAACTCAAGGTGATGGATCCGAAAAAAGCAGCTCTCAGCGTCTTTCTCCTTGCCCTGCTTCTTCTCGCCGCCGCGGCCGAGGGCGCGCGCGCCAACCACGCCGACTGCGGAAAAGTCCTGCAATCCACCGAGAAAACCCTCGAGGCGCGGTTTCTCAAGGTTCACTGCCACGCCCGTGAGCGGCAGCACGCCGAGGTGCACGGGGCTCTCGCCGAGATAAAGGATAAGCTCATCTTTATAGAGGATTATCTGCTTTACTACGAAGCGGAGGCGGCTTTAGGCCTCGGGCAGAAGGAGAGGGCCGAGGTGCTTTTCCTGAAGATACTGAAACACCATCCGGACTCGGCGATCGGCCATGACGCCCGTGAGCGGCTTGCTGAAATCCACCTCGAGAACGATCGCCACGCGGAGGCGGAAAAAACATACTCGCATCTTGCCGAGCGGACCGACAGCAGGTGGAAAAAAGCCGTTTACCTGAAAAACCTCGGCGAAATAAAGGAGAGACAGGGAGACTTCCCCGCGGCCTCCGAGATATTCGAGAGGATATGGGCAGAGCACCCGGAGGTAAGCTTCTCGGATTACGCATTCGAGCTTCACAAGAAAAACGGAAAAGTCTTTGCCCCTTCGCCGCAGCAGTTTGAAAAAAGAGGGGACGTCATGTTCGAGGCCGGCAACTGGGAGGGGGCGCTTGAGGCCTTCTCCGCAGCGCCGCGAACAAACGCGGTAAGAACGAAAACCGGCATCTGCCTCTACAGGCTTTCCAGGTTTCCGGAAGCCCTGAAGGTATTCTCGGGGATTGATTCCCCGAAGGCCTTTTACTGGAGGGGCGTGACTCTCATGAGCATGGAGAAAGAAGAGGAGGCCATAGGCGTTTTCGAGAGACTCCACAGGCTAAACCCCAAAAGCTCCTGGACGTCCAAGTCGCTGCTTAAGGCCGCGAGGCTCCGCCACCTGCGCAAAGAGCCTGAAGAGGCCCACCGCCTCTACCGCCTCGTTATCGAGAAATACCCCGGAAGGGAAGAGGCCCGGGAAAGCGCGTGGAATATCGGGTGGATGCACTATAGTAAAAAGGAGTACGCAAAGGCCGCCGAGGCTTTCTCCGACCGCGCCTGGGCGAGGGGGAGGGACCGGGAGCGCTTTCTTTACTGGTACGCGAGGGCATCCGAGCGGGCGGGAGACAAGCCCGGGGCTCTATTCGCGCTTGGAGAACTCGCCAAATCCCCGAAAATCACCTACTACTCGGCTCTCGCGAAGATGAGGCTCGGGGAAAACCTGCTTCACACCCCGCCTCCCGCCGCTGCCTGGTCGGGAAACCCTTTCGGGAAAAATCCCGCGCTCGAGAAATTTCTTTTCTTCGTCAAGGCCGGGGTATACGATCTTGCCCTTAGGGAAGCCGAGCTTCTGAGGCCCCATGCGAAAACGCGCGTGCAGCGCCTCTACCTCGCCTCGCTTTACCTGCAGGCGCGGGATTACAAAACCTCAATAACCCTGGCAAACGGCGTCAGGTCCCCCGAGGCGCTCCGCCTCTCCTTCCCGAAGGGCTTTGAGGAGCGGGTGAAGGCTTTTTCGCGCAAATACACGCTTGATGAGTTCCTGGTCTACTCCGTCATAAGAGAGGAAAGCCATTTTGACAAGGAGGCGGTTTCGGTTTCCGACGCCAGGGGGCTCATGCAGCTGCTTCCCTCGACGGCTCTTGAGACAGCACCCAAGGCGGGTCTTAGCAATTTCCAGGCTTCCCAGCTTTTCTCTCCCGACATAAACCTTGAACTGGGATGCTATTACCTGAGCTGGCTGCTTGAGATCTTCGAGGGCAACTTCGCCATAAGCCTCGCCGGCTATAACGGCGGCCCCACAAGCGCCAAGACGTGGTATGAGAAAAACGGGGCACTCGACATTGACGAGTTCATAGAGGAAATCCCCTTTGAGCAGTCAAGGAACTACGTAAAGAAAATCATAAGGAGCTACGCCGCTTACGAGGCGGTCTACGGAAGGGAGAAAGATCGGTTCTCAAGGCAGAGCTTCGAGAAGTTCCTCAAGATCATGAGCCCGTAGTCGGAGCTTTTTTCAGGGTGAAACTGGAAGGCGGAAAGGTTTCCCGATATGACCCCCGCCTCGAACTCGCCCCCGTAATCGGAAAGCAGAACATCCGCGCCGGGCTCATCCGAAACCACGTGGTAGGAGTGAACGAAGTAAAACCAGCTTTGCTGCGGTATCCCCTCGAGTATGCGAGTCTGCTCGGGCGCGCTCACCCTGTTCCAGCCCATATGGGGCACCTTCAGTTTCTTTTCCTCGACACGGAACCGAACGACCTTCCCTTTAAGAATCCCAAGGCCCTCTTCTCCGGGAGCCTCTTCGCTTGATTCGAACAGGACCTGAAAGCCGAGGCATATGCCCAGAAAAGGCCGCCCGCTTTCGATAAAATCCTTTATTGGCCCGGACATGGAGCGCTCGCGAAGGTTCCTTACGCAGTCGCCGAAAGCCCCGACCCCGGGAACCACGAGGCCGCTTGAGTCCTCTATGTCGCCCGGGTCCTCGGTAACGCGGACCTCTATCCCTTGGGAGGTAAAGCTCTTCTCGACGCTTCTCAGGTTCCCCATCCCGTAATCCACTATGGAAATCACTAGAGCGTCCCCTTGGTCGAGGGAATATCATCGCGACGCCCGTCAAGCGCCGAGGCTACATCCATGGATCTTCCCAGGGCCTTGAACATGGCCTCTATTATGTGGTGCAGGTTCGTTCCGTGGCGAAACTCGATGTGCAGGTTGCAGCGAAGCGAGTTCGTGAGGGACTTGAAGAACTCCTCTGCAAGCTCCGAGTCAAAATCCCCGACCTTGCCCCCGGGAATTTCTCCCTTGAAAACAAAACAGGGCCTGTCGCTAAGATCGACTGCCACAACAACAAGCGCGTCGTCAAAAGGGATTACGGCGTGCCCGTACCTAGTGATTCCCCTCTTGTCGCCCAGGGCTTCTGAGAAAGCTTCCCCGAGCGCTATCCCGACATCCTCCACGGTGTGGTGGAAATCAACGTCGATGTCCCCTTCGGCCTTGACCGTGAGGTCGAAGTAGCCGTGCTTTGCGAGCTGGCTCAGCATGTGGTCGAAAAACGGCACCCCCGTCGAGATATCGAATTTCCCGGTTCCGTCGAGATCAAGCTCGACGCTGGCGCTGACTTCGGATGTTTCTCTTTTTAAAACGGCTTTGCGGGTCATTGTTAGACTGGGCTCCTTTCTTCGCGGCGTAGCGGCTAGTTTCCGCTAATCATTCTATATACAGGGGTCTTTTATTGTCAATAAAGCCCAAGATAGCGTGTGCGAACCGGATTCTCTGTTTTACCCCGACTGCGGAGTCGTCCTCGCTTTTGATCCACGCTCTACAGAAACGCGCTTTACCTTGATCTTCTCTTCTAACTCCTGCGAGTGGGCAAGATCAAATGCCAACTGCATGCCAAGCCAAGTTCTCGGAGTCGAACCAAATGCCTTCGACAATCTATAGGCCATTTCAACGGAAACGGATGCTTTTGCATTGACAAGATTGGAAAGCGTCTGGCGTGCAACCCCAAGCACTTTTGCGCACTCGGTAACCGATAGATTCAAGGGTTCCATACAATCCTCGCGTACGATAACGCCCGGATGTACAGGATCTTTCATTGCCATAATTTTTCTCCTTTAATCACATATGGACCATTCAATGATAATCCAAATAATTGACATCCACAGCATCGCCATCTTTGAACCGGAACGTGACCCGCCAGTTGCCCGAAACTGAAACAGCATAATAACCTTTTAACGAACCTTTGAGTCGGTGCAACTGGAAGCCGGGCAGATTCATATCTTCTGGTCCACTGCTTTGATCCAACACAGTCAGTATACGCTTAAGTTTTGCAATGTGCTCAGGCGCGATTTTCGCCGGACGTTCACCTCTATATAAAGCCTTTAGACCACGATGACGAAACGATTTAATCACTCAAGCAGTGTAATGTGTCAAGTGACAAATGTCAATGCCCGAAGCACCACTTCAGAACCCCTGGGCTTTTCTGTTTTTCAAGCGATGGTTTTATTGATACAATAGTGCGTGGTTGGAGACCCGCCACAGCGAGGTAGCAGTTTTGAAATTCATATTGGTTCCCGTAAAAGATCTTTCAAGGGCAAACGAAAGGCTTGCATCGGTGCTCAGCAACAAGCAGAGAACCGAACTTGCCTACGTGATGCTGGAAGACGTGTTCTCCGCGGTCGGCGAATCGAAGCTCGCCGACAACAAGGTCGTCGTTACTCTCGACAGGAAAGCGGAGAAAATGGCCCTTGAGGAAGGGTTTGACGTAATAAGGGAGGAGAGCCAGCTCGGGGAGAGCTCTTCGGTTGATCTTGCGATCCAGGTCTGCAGAAAAATGGGCGCAAAGTCCGTGCTCGTAATCCCGGGCGACGCCCCTTTAATAACCGGTGAGGACCTCGATTCCGTCCTTGAGAAAGAGAAGAAAGGCAAATCCGTGATCCTCGTTCCCTCAGAAGATGAGCTCGGCACAAACGCAATACTGAGAAAGCCTCCCGACAGCATACCCTCGATGTTCGGAAACGACAGTTTCAGGAAACACAGGGAGGAGGCCGAGCGTAGATACGTGCCCTGCGACATCTACAGAAACTTCAATATCAGCATCGACATTGACGAGCCCGGGGACATAGAGACCTTCTCCCACCACGGCTCCCACACCAAGACCTACAGGAAACTTCTGGAACTGGGACTAATAAAGGAAGAAGCGGGAAAAAACGGGGCGACGGCCAGCTGATTTAGGCAGAACCGAGGCTACGTCAATTTCCCCTGAACCCTCGTGTCCGTGCGTTGAATCCTCATGGGGTTCCGGTATAATTTCCTGCTTTTCGAATTACCTTTTTTTAGGGGGCGGCGTAGCTCAGGGGTAGAGCGGGGCTCTCATAAGGCCTGTGTCGGTGGTTCGAACCCACCCGTCGCCACTTCCCTGCTACTCTTCTTCAAAATCCAAAGAGGCAGAATTTATGCAGTATCTAAGCCCGGTAGGCTTGGGGCCGTCGGGGAAAACATGTCCCAGGTGTGCGTCGCACTTTGAGCAGAGAACCTCCGTTCTCGTCATCCCGTGGGAATGATCGGTCTTCTCCTCTATGTTCTCCTGCGAGACGGGCTCCCAGAAGCTCGGCCATCCCGTGCCGGAATCGAACTTCTCTGAGAAACGGAAAAGCTTCTGCCCGCAGCAGACGCACACATACATCCCCTTTTCGTGATGGTCGTGGTACTTTCCGGTAAAGGCCCTCTCGGTGCCCTTCTTCCTCGTAACAAGAAACTCCTCGGGGGAGAGTTCCTCCTGCCACTGCTCGTCCGTCTTCTTTATCTTCTCAGACATTGTCTGCTCACTCCCCGAGATTCCTCTTTGAATCCCGGGCCTCCCTCAAAAGAACTGTCAGATTTTCTACATTACCGGAGGCGACGGCTTTTTCAATTTCCCCGAGCTTTCCCGCGAAGCCGCGGATGGCGCCAAGCAGCGCCTCGCGGTTCTCGATGAAAATACCGGCCCACATCTCAGGGGAACTGCCGGCGATCCTGGTGAAGTCGGCAAGGCCCCCGCCTGAAAAATCAAAAAGGTTTCTGTCTCCTCCCCCAGAAGCCACCGCGCTCACAAGCGAGTAGGCGACCACATGGGGAAGATGGCTTACAAGCGAAAAGATCTCGTCATGGGATTCGGGATTCATCTCGACCACCTCGCTTCCAACTAGCGAAAAAAGCGTTTTCACCATGGAGAGAGCTTCGGGGTTTGTGCTTTCCGTGGGAGTGACAACGCATCTTTTCCCTGAGAAAAGACCGGAGTCAGACTCCATTACGCCGGATGTTTCCCTCCCCGCGATGGGATGGGCTCCGACAAAACGGATATTTTGGGGGCCTTTTTCCATTTCCCTTACCAAAGAAGCCTTTACGCTTCCCACATCGCAAACCACCGTGCCGGGGGAAACGAATCCGGAAACTTCCCTGGCCACCTGCGCTATGACATCGACGTAGGTCGCGACGACAACTATTTCTGACCCCGACATGCCGGGGCCGATTTCAGAAGCGCCCGTGTCCGTGATCCCGTTTTCAAGGGCGAAGCGGAGTGACTCAGTGTCCCGCTCGATCCCGAAGACTTCCCCGACTTCCCCCGATTCGCGAAGGGCCGCCGCGAGGGAACCTCCTATAAGGCCGAGACCTACCACCGCCACTTTTTCAAAAGTCATCTTCTGAGAATTCTCCCAAGCGATTCAATGAATTTTTCGTTTTCGCTGTCGAGGCCGAAACTTACCCTCAGGTGCGTTTTAAGTCCGTAGCCGCCCACCGGCCTCGTTATCACCCCGTCGCGAAGAAGCGCCTCGTAAACCGGCATCGGATCCCTCTCGAGATCCACGAGAAGGAAATTCGTATGAGACTCAGTGTACCTGACCCCAAGTTCGCCCAGCTTCTCGCGCAGATACTCCTTTGCCGTGCGGTTAAGCTTCCTTGAGCGGGCGACGTGTCTATCGTCGTCAAGCGCTGCGCAGGCCGCCGCCTGCGCGGCCGAGTTCACGTTAAACGGCTCCCTTACCCGGTCCATGTAGGAAACCGCCTCTTTTGACGCAACCCCGTAGCCGACCCTGAGCCCCGCAAGACCGTAAATCTTGGAGAAGGTCCTCACCGTCACGAGCGATTCGCGTACCGAGTGGTAGCGAAGCGTGTCCGGATACTCGGGGTCGTCCACGTACTCGAAATAGGCTTCGTCCACGAGTATCAGCACGTTCTCGGGAACCCGCTCGAGGAACCACTCGAACTCATCCCTTCTCACTATCGTCCCGGTGGGGTTGTTCGGATTCGCGATGTAGATGATCTTCGTTTTCTCGGTCACCAGGGAAAGCATGTCCTCGAGGTCGTGCGTGAGATCCGGCATCCGGGAGACGACGTGAGAGCACCCGAGCGACTGGGTGACGATCGGGTAGACGATAAACGCGTGGCGTCCGTAGATGGCCTCGTCCCCGGGCTCGAGAAAGGTCCTTGCGACGATCTCTATCACCTCGTTCGAGCCGTTGCCGATTACTATCGTATCCTCGGGAACCCCGAGCTTCTCGGAAAGTTTCCGGCGGAGCTCAAAGCAGCCCCCGTCGGGATAAAGGTTTACCTTCGAGACATGTTCTGAAAGCGCTTTTTTCGCAAGCGGGGAGGGGCCGAGGGGGTTTTCGTTCGAAGCCATCTTGGCCGCGCCCCGGATTCCGAGTTCCCGCTCGAGCTCCTCGATCGGCTTTCCCGGAATATAGGGAATAAGGTTCTTTACGCTTGCTCTTGGTTCCATGGGGGGTTCGTCCGCCAAGCCCGCCTTCATCCCGGTGTTTCGGCGGGATAGGATCCCAGCACTTTGAGGAAAACGCAGTTGGCTTCCACCCTCTCTAGGGCCTCCTTTACAGCCTCCTCTTCGCGGTGTCCCGAGAAGTCGGCGAAAAACACGTACTCCCACTGCCCGTCGCGCGAGGGTCTGGACTCGATTTTGGTGAGGTTTATGCCGGATTCGGAAAAGGGGAGGAAAAACGTCGCGTGAAGCGCTCCCGGCTCATCCTTGACGGAAAAGGCGATCGAAGTCTTGTCTTCTCCGCTCGGGGGAGGTTTCTCTCTTCCCACCACCACGAACCGGGTCGTGTTGCGCGGGCTGTCCTCTATGTAGCTCTGTATTGTCTTCAGGTTGTATATCGACCCTGAGAACTCGCTTGCGATCGCGGCGACGCTCTCGTCCCTCGCGGCTATTTTCGCCGCCGCCGCCGTGCTCGGGGTCTCAAGAAGCGCGACGCCGTAGAGGTTCGAGGCAATCCATTTCCTGCACTGCCCGAGGGCGTGGGGATGCGAGGCCACCGTCCTTATTTTACTGGCGTCTCCGTCAATGGAGAGCAGGAAGTGTTCAATACGCTCGAAACACTCGGACGAGACGTCAAGGTCCCACCGGACGAGCATGTCAAGCACGTCCCCCACCGAGCCCTCAACCGAGTTCTCGACGGGTACTATGCCGAAATCGGCCCTCTGGCTGTGCACTTCCTCGAACACATCCTCGAGGCTGTTTACGGGAAAAAACTCCGAGGCGGCACCGAACTTCCGAAACGCCGCCTGGTTTGAGAAGCTGCCCGCGGGTCCTAGGTAGGCGACTTTCTCCTGGTGCTGAAGGGACCTGCAGCGCGATATTATCTCCCTGAAAATAAGAAGGACGTCCTCGTCGGAGAGGGGACCGGAGTTGGTTTCCGCTATCTTGCCCTCCACCTCGCTTTCCCTGCTCCGGTCGTAAATTCCCAAAAGATCCTTTTTCTTGAGTGCGCTTACCTCTATCGCAAGCTCGGCCCGCTTGTTTACAAGTTCAAGCAGCTCGGAATCAATGGCGTCTATTTTTTTTCTTACGTCGGAAAGTTCTTTTTTGGAGTCCATTATCCAGTCTTAAGGAGAATATTTTTGAGAAGGATAGCGAGGGGGTAGGGCAAAGTCAAATAGCCCGCAGGGGGGTAAAAACGGGGCTCTTAACTGCCTCCGTTCCCCTTTAAAATCCTGGGCTCCGCAAGCGTTCCCCGGATTCTTCCGGAGAAGCTGCCGTCTCCGCGGGAACCAAGAAAACTGCCGACAAGAGCAAGCTTCACATCCTCGGGAGAAGGCCTGAATGTAACGGAGAGATCAAGGGCAGCCCCCTTTCTTAAGCGAAGCGGCGACGGGGCTTTTCCCTCCGCCTGCAGGGAGAGCTGCGGGTTCGTGAGGGAAAGCTTCTCGACCCGCGATTCAAAGCGGTTTGCGGTGCCGCGAAGCACAACGCTCAGGTTCCTGTACTCCTCCCCCACCTCAAACCCCTGCACCTTGTCTATGGCAACCGAAAGAGAAGTAGAGGACACCAGGTATTCCATCTTCGATATCCCTCCGCTTTCCCCCTCCCCGATAAGCTTTATGGTTCCGTCTATCTTCCCGCTAACGGATATCCCTTCGTCCTCAAGAAAAAGACGTGAAACGGTCGAGGATTCGACGGAATTTATGTCCACCTCCGCGCTTGTGACGCTTTTTTTCTTCATGTTCTGTGAAACCTTGCCGTCTATCTTCCCGCCGTAGGCATCGACGGAGAAGGAAATCCTGGTGTCGTCGGAGAAAATAACGGACAGAAGCCCGGTGCTCACCCTGGCCCTGTCAATCACAAGCGGCTCCCTTTCCCCGAGCATCACGCGGATGTCCCTGAGTTCAATCGAGGAAAGACCCCTCAGGTCCGCACCCCCTATCAGAACCGGAACCGGGGAGTTGCTCTGTATCTCGAAGATGATTCTTCTTTCGACCGAGTCCCTTGGAAACCCCAAAAGAAGAAAAATCAGAAGAAACGCGAAGAAAACCCCGATGTAGAGACGGACGGAGATTTTCTCCGGCATTTTGATTCTGGTCTTTATCTTCATTTTTTCTCCGCTCACGATTCACTGAAGGAAAAAGTGGACAATTGGAACGAGACGTCAGTCAGGTTGGGGTTGTCGAACCTGGTTTTTATCCTAAGGTCCGATACCTTGAGTATGGTCTTGCTTCTCTGAAAGGTATAGAGGACGTTAAGCACCCTTGGGACGGGCACCTTGTTTATCTTGATCAGGACTGCTCTTTCCCGGTTTATCCCCTTTCCCCTGACCGACGGGTTTGTTCCCCTTATGGAAAATGAGCGGGGATCTATGCCGTTTCTTACGAGCGCTTTCTCCGCAACCGAAATAAGCGCATCCCTTTCCTCCTTCATCGAGCCGCTGAACTCGGCCAGGAGATCCCTGGAGTAGCGGTACTCCTCCTTAATGGACCTCATCTCGCTTAGCTGCAGTCTCACCTGGCTTACCTCGCTTTTTACCTCGGAACCCCCAGGGAAAACCGCCCTGTAGGCCGAAAAGAGTATGAAAACGGCAAGAGCCGCGGCGGCTATCTTGAGGGCGCGGATATCCCTCGCGGAGAATTCTCCCCTGTCTATGAGCTCCCTTACCCTTCGCGCCAAGGGTTCGGCTCTTCCCAGAACCGCCGAGAGGAGGGATTTGAGTCCCTGCATAAGTCTTTGCACCAGCTCCTTCATTTTCACCTGACGACCATTGATATTTCGAATTTCAAACCGCTGCTAATGGCCTTTCCGACCTGTCCCATCTTCACTTGGGTGAAGCTGCCGGACTCGGAGAAGGCTTTCTCTATCGACGCTATCTCCTCGTAGGAATCGCTCCTGCCCCATATCTTGGCCCTGCCCCCGTCCTCGATCCTTATTTCGTCAACAGAGAAACTCACATCCCTCGGAATGGCGGCGGAAACCGCCGTCAGCACCTCAAGCGGGCTGTGGGCTCCTCTTACCTGCTTCAGTATGTCAAGCTTGCGGTTGATGACTTCAAGCTTCCCCCTGTAAAAAGCGACCGGGTCCTGCGTCCCCGCAGCTTCTGGAAACTCCCTCCTCAGATCCATCTCCATCTCGGAGCGTACGGAATTCATCTTGCTCCTGGCGGAAACCACTTCCGTCACGCGCCCGAAAACAAACACAAGAAGCAGTGCGGCGCAAAGGGCGACGGGAACCCGAAATTCCTTTAACAAACCCCCCGCCATCCCCCGCGGCCTGTATCCGTCTCTCCTCAGGTTGAGTCTTCCTCCCTTGCCGGAGGAGCCTCCGTAAAGTGCAAGAGCGTACGCCCTTGCGAAAAAAGGAGAGTCCTTGTGGCCGAGCTGCTCTATGAAAATTCTCTTTACTTCCCGACCGAGCTGCTCGGTAAGTTCTTTTGCAACTCCATCTACTTCGCATATCCCTCCGGTGAGAACCAAGTTCTTTACTTCCTCTCCTGTCTCTCCCTCAAAGTAGCGTATGGTGTTTCTTATCTCTTCTGCGATGAAGCGGCAGCTTTCAAGAAACGCCCCTTTCTTCTCCTCATCGCCGTTTATCTGTCCCAAGTCAAGGACATCCGTGGCAAGGGTTTTTTTTATTCTCTCTAGGGCGTCGTCGCAGTTCCTCACCCTGCTGAGCCCGCCTTCGTCAAAAAATGAGAAATTGAGGTAGTCCTGGTCGGCGTCTATAAGGAGAAGCGGTCTCGGCCCTTCAATAAGCTCTCCCAGTGAAGAAAACGCAACAGGCGTGAAAGTCACCTGATCCGGATCCACACCAGACTCCTGCAGGGAGCCCAGATAGTCCTCAAACGCCTCCTTCTCAAAAGCGGGAACTATGACCTCGGTCCCTTCTAGTCTCTTCACCTCGTGGTAGTCGGACAGCACGTCCTCTCCCAGGGTGAACCCGGTTGAGTTCTCAAGCTCGAAGCGGAAAACCCCCCTGAGCTTCTTTGAATCGGAGAAAGGAAATTTGAGGACCCTGAGAAGAAGCGGGGAAGAACAGATTCCGGTAACGGCTCTGGTCCCGAGAGAGATTTCGCCTTTGAGAAAAGCCGCTGTGTCGCCACTCCCAAGCCCCCCGGTGAAGGAGGCCTTGCGGACTTCGGTCCCCTTGAGTCCCCTTCTTACGGTTACGGTACTGACCTTCCCGCCGGAAAAATCGACTCCGATGAATCCACCTAGCATCTTAAAGGTACGAGGATTATCCCCTCGCCTGCCCCTCCGCCGCTCTGGCGTCAAGTTCCATTGGCATTATCACATTCACGTAGCCGTCCTGCTTTTCGCCTTCTGAGCAGGGAACCACGTAAACCGGGTTTTTATGGCCGGAAAAACCGATTATCACTTCTGGAGATCCCACAGCGTCAAGAACATCTTGGAAGTACGTGAAGTTAAAACCGAGCTTCACCTCATCCCCTGAATACTCAACCGGTATGCTTTCTTTCCCCTCGCCGGTGTTAAGATAGGCGCCGAGAAGCAGGCTCCCTCCCCCGAAGGCCATCTCCACAAACCTGCCCCCACCCCTCACGTTGTCCGCGGAGAAAAGGGAAACCCTCCTGAGTGCAACCAGAAGCTTGGAGGCGTCGACCGTGACCGTGTTTTTCGTCGAGACCGGAACCACCTGCATGTAGTCCGGGAATTCAGCGTCAATCACTCTGGAAATAAAAACAAGGTTTTCATCCTTTAGTTCAAAAACAAAGAAGTTTCCGCTGCTCCCGATCCTGACCTCCTTCGAGAGACGAAGGAGTCTTCTTATCTCCATAACCGCTTTTTTGGGAACTAGGATATTATCTTTCGCCAGGTTGAGGTTCTCTATTTTCTCATCGACAAAGCTGAGCCTGTGGCCGTCAGTGGCAACAAGCCTGAGCGTCTGCTCTCCTCTTTTTTCGAAAAACACCCCTGAGAGGCTTCTTCTCATTTCATCATCGGAGACGGAAAAGACCGTCTTGGATATCATTTCCTCAAGCCTCTCGGAAGAAACTTGGAACAGGTTCTCCGACGAAACTTCAGGTATCCTGGGGAAATCATCGGCCGCAAGCCCCGCTATTTTGAAAGAACCCGAGCTGGTGACGACCTCAATCCAGTTGTTCTCGGTAGCGGTAACCGAAATTTCCTCTTCCTCTTTGATCTCCCTCACAAGATCCGAAAGGATTCCTGCGGGGACCGCCATCTTGAACTCTCCCTCCGTTTGAGCATCACAGAAAACCTTGGCCGTGTTTTCAAGATCAGTGGCTTCCAGAAACAGGCCCTTGTCTGTAGAACTCATAAGAACATGGGAGAGAATCGGCATGGTCGTTCTTTTCTCCACGACCCCCTGGATCATTCCCAGCTTTCTTGAAAAATCTCCGCCTTTGATTTTAAACATCATCTTGAGAGAAAAACCTCCGGTTTCGGAAAAAAGCTTCTTTTCTTTATTCCTTTATATGTAAATAGATTCTCCATATGATAATAACCACTTTTCTCTACAAAACCATAAACCACAAGCCCCGATGCTCTTCTACTACTGTTTCTATTCTTTAATGAGTTTTAAACTTTTCTAGTAGCAGTAGTAGTAATTGTTGTGAAAAGGGTGAAATCAGTGAAATCCTCTAAAATATCTAGACTTTTCTGTTAAGGACCGTGTTTATAACTTTTCTTTTTCCCAACAGATATTCACACCTTCCTTTTTTGTTCGTTCCACACCTGTGCGGAAACAAAGATTCTTGCACAGCATTTTCAGTTTTCTCTAACAGGTTGTCTTTTGACTGGTTCAGGACGTGATGAACTTCTCGAGGGTGGTTGAGAGCGCCGTGACGGCGGTTGAGACTGAAGGATCTCTTCCGATTTTTTTCTCAACGTTTTTTACTGCGTGGACAACCGTGGAGTGGTTTTTCCCTCCGAACCTGCTTCCTATTTCCGGGAACGAGGAGGATGTGTATTTTCTCGAAAGGAACATCGCTATCTGCCTGGGCCCAGAGATTTTTTTCTGCTTCTGGTTGGATTTCAGGTCCTTTACAGTGAGTTCAAAAAAGGAACCCACCTCTTTCTGGATAAGGTCTATGGTTATTATTTTTGGGGCCTCTTTTTTTACCAGGTTGCTGAGGAGCTGCTTTGTCAGTTCAAGGGTTATTCTCTCTCTGAACATCTTGGAGTAGGCAAAGAGTTTGTTCACCGAGCCTTCAAGCTCCCTTATGTTGGAGAGAATGTTCTGGGCCACAAACGAAGCCACGTCGGCTGGAATCTCAATTTGTTCCTCCTCGGCTTTTCTTTCTATGATAGCTATCTTGGTTTCTACTTCCGGCGTCTGTATGTCGGCCGTAAGCCCCCACTCGAACCTAGATTTCAGGCGCTCCTCGAAGTTTTTCATCACGCTGGGCGGCTTGTCGCTGGTTATAACTATCTGCTTTTTCGCGGTGTAAAGGGAGTTAAACGTGTGGAAGAACTCCTCCTGCGTGCTGTCCTTGCCGGCGATGAACTGTATGTCGTCTATCAGCAGGACGTCGCAGTTCAGCCTGTATAGGTTCCTGAACTTATCCATCGAACCCGTCTTTATGTTCTGCACCACCCCGTTTGTGAAGTGCTCGGCTGAGATGCAAAAGGTGTTCAGACGGGTTCCGTACTTTTTGAGTATGTGGTTCCCTATAGAGTGGAGGAGGTGGGTTTTCCCGAGGCCCACTCCGCTGTGTATGAAAAGAGGGTTGTAGGCCATTCCTGGGTTCTCCGCTATGGCGTATGAGGCGGCGTGGGCGAACTGGTTGCTGGGCCCGACGACAAAGTTGTCAAACGTGTTGGATGAACTGAAAAAGCTCGCTGTCTGGGGGTCATGCGGTTCTGTGATTCCCCCGTTGTCCAAGACCCTGTCCTTTTTACTTTCACGGGCTACGGAGTTCTCTTCGCCTGCGTCTATGGTTACCTGGAAGCCTTCTTTTCCGTAGAGGTTGCGGGCAGCATCGTTTATCAGTTGCAGGTAATGGTTTTTTACCCAGAGGGCCTGGAAGTGGGTTTTCGCCTCAAGCGTGACCATCTTCCCCTCGATTTTTGCGACTTTTATGGAAAACAGCCATGAGGGGGGGAAGTAAAGGTCTTTCTTGACGCCTTCGAGAACGGCGTCCCAGTCAAACTCTATTTTTTGTTCCGATTTGTAGTTTTCAGCAGCTAGGTTGTCGTGCGCAACTTCTTCTGTCTTTTTCAACAGCTCTTCTCCTGAAAAGCAAAGAACAACCCTAAAACGGATACTCCAGAAAAGATCCCGACCCACCCTTCGGAAAGTGGAATTCAATTCTAATTGCATCGGTTTTTAGTGTCAAGAAAAAACAGATCTCCACCCACCCGAAACCCCGCTTTCGTGCCTGTATACAGGGGAGAAAAAATTTTTTCGGATGCGTCGGCTCAATTGACACGCAACTGCGTTTACAATACAATTTCTAACTGCAAATGGGTGAAGAAGACGCCTTGAGATTTTTGGCTGACAGGTTCAAGGCTACTCAGAAAGAAGTTTTGACGGGGATAGGGGACGATTCCGCTGTTGTAAAAATCAGAGACAAAGCATGCCTTGTCGCCTCGACGGACACCCTTGTCGAGGGCGTTCACTTCCGCTTGGGAACTCAGACCCCGAGGCAGCTCGGCAGGAAGGCGGTCTGCGTCGCCGTGAGCGACATAGGGGCGATGGGAGCGGTGCCGAGGTACCTTCTCTGCTCCCTCGGCTGTCGTAGCGCTGACTCAATGGAGTTCATAGAGGATCTCTCGGAAGGAGTGGGAGAGGGGTGCCGGGAGTTTGATGTCTGCCTTATAGGAGGGAATCTCTCGGAATCCCAAACCGTTTTCATAAATATGACGGCGCTTGGGGAGGTATCAAGCGACGATATCGTCCTGCGCTCGGGGGCTTCTGAGGGAGACGACATATACGTTACCGGAACCTTGGGGGATTCCGCCCTGGGCCTGAGGGCCCTCTCGGGCGATTGCGGGACTGACGGATGCGAGAGCGCTGTTTCAAGGCACATCGAGCCTACGCCGCGTCTTCAGGTTGGCAGGATGGTCGCAAAACACGGGATAGCCTCTTCGATGATAGACGTAAGCGACGGGCTTTTCTGCGACCTTGAGAAGCTGACTTCCGAGCACGGACTGGGGGCCGAAGTAAACCTTGGCAGCCTTCCGCTTTCCCCCGGTTTTCTTTCCCTCTGCGGCAGGTTCTCGGAGGACGGTTACCGCCTCGCGCTCTCCGGCGGGGAGGACTACGAGCTTCTTTTCACCTCCCCTTCGCAGAACCGCGCCTCGATAGAGGAGGTTTCGCGTCTCTGCGGGATTGCCATCTCGAAAATCGGTTCTGTTACCGCCGGGCGGAAAATAAGGTTTTTCGACGAGGGGGGAGAGGAGGTTTTTTACGATACCGCTGGGTTTCAGCACTTCTGCTGATTCATCCACGGGGGTAAGATTTTTTGGGCGAAAATTTCATTCTGATTCTTTTTTTGCTGTGCTGCTCTGCGTTTTTCTGCTTCAGCGAGGGGGCGCTTTTCTCCCTCAGCCGTCCGCAGAGAGAAAGCATATCGAAGCAGGGAGGCAGAGTTTCTGCAGCCATAGGGAAGCTCCTTTCAAATTCCCACAAGCTAATCACTACGGTTCTTCTGGCAGACGAGATATTCAACATAGCCTATTCAAGCGTGATAGCTCTCACGGCGAGAAAATATCTCCAGGACACCCCAGAGCAGACAGTAGCCCTCATATCCCTGGCCATAGCCTCTCCCACGCTCCTTGTGTTCGGGGAAATCGTTCCCAAGACCGCCGGGGTTAAGTTCCCGAGGACGATCTCGAAGGCGGTTGCTCTTCCCCTTTATTCTTTCCACGTCGCGGTCACCCCGATCAGGTGGGCGATCCTGTTCGTCTCCGGCTTTTTCATAAGGGCCTTCGGGGCGGACCTTGGACACCGCGCGCAGGGAAACTACATTTCCTCTGACGAGCTTGAAGTCCTGGTGGGAATGGGGAGGGACGAGGGAGTGCTCAACGAGGTTGAAAAATACCTTGCCGACGGCTTTTTCAGGCTTGAGGACTTGCCTGCCCACGGGATAATGACTCCCTCCATAGACTGCTTCACGCTTCCCCACGATATTGAGGTCAAAGAGGCCGTGGGACGGGTCCGCCAGATGGGCCGCTCCAGGATCCCGGTTTACGAGGAGGAGAAGGACAACATAGTGGGCGTTCTCTACGGCAAGGATCTTCTTAAGTGGAATTTTACCGAGCACAACCTTGCGGCCACCGTGAGCGAGTGCCTGAGGAAGCCGTATTTCATCCCCCGCTCCAAGCCCGCGGGGGCGCTTCTACGGGAGCTCCAGATGCACAGGATTCACATAGCGATAGTGGTCGACGAGTACGGAAGGTTTGACGGGCTGGTGACCATGGAAGACATACTGGAGGAGCTTTTCGGAGAGATAGAGGATGAAAGGTCGGTGCCCGACAGGGTTGCGCCCGCGGTCCGCGGGGGCGCGATCACGATTCCCGGGGGAATGAAGATAGAGGAATTCAACGACGACTACCTTTTCTCGGTCGCGCGTTCGGCGGGGCTTGAGAACCTGGGAGACATACTGGAGGAGGCCGTGATCCCGCTTCGGATGGAAAACGAGACCATGGGCGGCTTCGTATTCGATCTTTTCGGGAGACTGCCCGCCGAGGGGGAGAAAATAGGGTTCGGCGGGCTGGTTTTCACGGTAAAGAGCAGGGAAGGGAAAAGGATTTCCGAGATAAGGGTTGACGTTAATAAGGAGGCGCGCGGCGATGTCCATTGAGTTAGTGGTCATTCTTATTTTGCTGTTTCTGCTTCTGCAGGCGTTTTTCGCCGGTTCGGAAATAGCACTCATCTCCTGCGACAAGATAAAGATGAGGTCCCTTGCCGAGGAAGGCTCCGCCGCCGCGGGGCTGGTTCTTGACGCCCACTCGAAGATCGAAAGCTTCATCGGCACCACCCTCATAGGGGTTAACCTTTCGCTCATAATAAACACCCTGGTGCTCACCTTTTATTTCGAGGAGATTTTCGGGCAGCGAAGCGGTCTCTACACGGTGGCCGTGCTCTCCCCGCTCATCGTCGTTTTCGGCCAGGTGGTTCCCAAGGCGGTATTCGAGAGCAAGCGGAACTCAATAGTGCTCTGGATCATCTATCCGCTCTGGGTTTTCTCCAAGCTTTTCTACCCGGTGCTTTTCTTCGTCAACCTCTTTACCCGAGGGATATTGAACCGTCCGGGCCAGAACATGAGTTCCATAACCCGTGAGGAGCTTGAGGACGTGATGGAAGAAGACGAGGACAAGCCGAGTTCGGACTACAAAAGAAGGGTTCTTCGCAGAATTTTCGGCTACTCCGAGACCACGGTCGGAGAGATAATGATTCCGCTTGTCAGGGTGGACGCGCTTGAGAGAAGGTCCACGCTTCGCGACGTCAAGAGGCTCATAGCCGAAAAAAGCCACTCGAGAATTCCGATTTTCAGCGACCGGGTCGACAACATAACCGGCATACTCAACTCGTTTTACGTTCTCGGCGAGCAGGATCTTGACAAGAGCGTCGAGCAATACGCCCTTCCTCCCTTCTACGTTCCGGAATCAAAGCTTGTGAACGAACTTATGGACGAGATGAAGGGGGGACGTGCCGGAATGGCCGTTGTGGTTGACGAGTACGGGGGGTCGGTGGGAATCATCACCCTCGAGGACATAATCGAAGAGGTGGTGGGGGAGATAGAGGATGAGTACGACACCGGCGAGACCCCGTGGAGAAGGCTCGGCGCCGGGCAGTATCTCATAGACCCCACGGTCGAGATAGGACGGCTTAACGACGGCCTCGGGCTTGCCATTCCGGAGGAAGAAGATTACGAGACGCTGGCAGGATTCCTTCTTTACACACACGGCTCGATTCCCGCCCCTGGAACCGTGATAGTTTTCGAAAGAAAAACTTTCACGGTGGTTTCCTCAACCCCGAGGATGATAAGCGAGGTTCACCTGCGAACGGGGGAATAACCCGCTTTGCCGATATCTCCTAGGGTTTATAGGTCAGTGAAGAGGCTGTTCCCGCAGGAGTTCCCTCGCTATAAGTTTTCTGTATGATTCAAGCGGCTGGATCCCGTGTATCCTGAGTTCACCAAGGTAAAGGGTGGGGACGCCGAGGACCATGTTTTCCCGGGCGCTTTCCATGTTCTTTTCTATTTTCTCTGAAAAGCTTTTTTTCCGAAGAGACCCTGAGAGTTCCTCGGGGCAAAGACCCGCCTTCTCGCCCGCCTCGAGGACGGTTTCGAGAAGACCTATATTCTTTCCCTCCCTGAAATAGGCCGTGTAGCAGGCCTTGTGAAACTCCATGAAGCTGTTTTTCTCCTTCGCAAACTCCGCTCCCTCAAGGCAGAGCCTCGAATTGGTTACGAATCCCGGGAGCTTTATCTCCACTCCGGCCTCGGCGGCCACGTTCTCAAGGGTTTCCGAGATACGGGTGGTCCTCTCCGTTTTTTTCCGTCTTTTTCCCTCGGCCGGGTATTCGGGGTGAATCTCAACGCCGAGCCACTCCGCTTCGAGGCTGAACTCCCTTGCGAGGTCAAGCACCCTCTCGGTGGCCAGAAAGCAGAAAGGGCAGATGTAGTCGTAGTAGAGAAAGATCTTCACGTTCCTGTAAGAATACACGAACGTAGTTTTTTCGAAAAGAAAACGTTTCTATACAGGGTCAGGTCTTTTTACCAACAACAGCTCATTAGAAAAAAGCGGCTGTGCGTATCAGATCTCAAACTTTGCGGTCAGAAACAACGTACGTCCCAGGATCGAATCAATGTACAATATGTGATCCTCATCGGAATCAGGACGGGACTGGCCCTCGTTGCCGATATTCAGAACGCCTCCCGTGAGCTCGAACCAGTTGAAACCAAAAGCGTTTCTCCAGCTAAGCGCGATGTCGTGCCCCGTCCACCTTCTGAAGGTTTTGGTGTCGGTTTCGTTTCGAAAAGACGTAACCGCGTGCATGTTCCACTGCGCTGTCAGGTCGTTTCGGTCTGCGCGGAGCAGAACATGAATACGGTTGCGCGGAATATCTCCGGGCTGCGTCTCCACTCCTACGCGCCTTTCGTAATTCGTTATCCTAATCCAGTTGGCATTGAGCATGAAATTCGCCAGATCGGTTTTCAGGTCGCCGCCGAGCCGGGCCGTAAACCCGTCCATGTCAGTCTCTCCGCTGTTGGTCAGCGGGTTGCGGATTTCTGTTAATCGACCGTCAGAACGCATCACGCTCAGTCCCGGATACTCGCTAAGCCTCCCGCTTCTCTCCAGGCTGACGACGAACTGCGTGCTCAAAGTGGCCGGTGTTTCCTGAAGACGAAGACGAAACCAGTCAAAGTCGGCTGAGAACGGACCCCAGCCCGCGGAGACACCGGCGCCAAGGCTTTCGGCCTCGTCCGGTTCCAGTTCCGGGTTACTGTCTGTGACCACCCGCACTTGGTCTCTGGAACAATCGGGAGTCGGCGTGTCAGCGTCGCATACGTACGGGTAATAGACAAATTCCTCCACATGCAGGGCTGCAAGTCCGGGTGCTCGCGCTCCCCCGCTCCATGATGCGCGCAACGCGATATTGGGTATTACGCGGTAAAGCGTCGCTATCCTGTGCGAAAAGGCTCCCCCGACATCATCAAAATCATCGTGGCGGAGGGCAAACGACACGTCCACCGCATCTCCCAAAGGCACCAAAATATCGCCGAAAGCTGACAGGCGCCGACGATCGGCCATAAGCGACTGCGAAGATCCCCCCAATACATCATCCGCGTTAACCGGCTCACCACGAAGATTAAAATATTTTCTGGAATTGCTTTGCTCCACTTTAGCGACCTGCAGACCGGCGCTCCAGCGAAGCTTGTTGCCCATGAGCTCAAGCAGCGGGCCGTCAAGCGCTACCCCCGCCTCAAGGTGTTCATCTTTGTATTTAGACTCGCTCCGCACGCTGCTTTCCCTGATCGCGGCCCTGTGCTCTTCGGCTTCGGAAAGCGGATTCTGGATGTCGTAATCTCCGCTCTCAATAGCGGCGTTTATTACGGGTTCATTAATGAACGTATGGCCATCTACGCCATAGTCATAGCGATTGTAGTGAACATAGCCGTCATATCTTATGTTGTCCTTAATGTCCCCCCGCAGCCCCAGCGTAATATCATAATCTACAAGGTCCGAAACCCACAGGCGGTTGCCGTGCCCCAGAAAACGGTGGCCTACCGTGATACTTTCGGGGAAATTGCTCTCGTCAAGACCCTCAAAGTTCCCGCTTTCAATGAGGCTGTTTCTCAGCGCCTCGTCCGGCGCAAGGGAGAAAACGTTCGGATCCGGCGCCCACAAGTTCCTTAGTTCTTCCCTGGTTACGCGTCCCTCAATGTATATATCGGCTGCGTCGCCTACCGGATGACTGAAATTCATAAACGCGTGGTCATCTTGCCTGCGATCCAGATGCCACGCGATGTCCGCATAGGCAAACCCGCAGACGGTGCCGAAAAATCCGCCCGGAGGATCCGTGAGTTCCCCCGTATACAAGCTTTCATCACAGTCGCCCAGCGCTCCCGAGACCCGTCCTCCGTCATCTTTTACCAGGAAAACCGTATTGCCGAGAGACGACACTCCTTCGGTGTCGGCGAAGGAACCTCCGGCCTGATATCTGGCACGGCTGTAATCTCGGTCGATGTCGCGTACCTCGTCCCGCCGGAAGATGTCCGCCCCGACAGTAAGATTTCCCTCTCCGACGCTTGTGCCCCAGAGAACGCTTAGGTGTTCGGAATCGGCGCCCTCACCGCGGGGACGCCCGGCGTTTAACTGGATATCAAGGCCTTCATAGTTTTTCTTGAGAACGATATTTATGGTGCCGCCGATCGCTCCCCCGCCATGCAGAGCGCTTGTGCTGTCACCAAAGATTTCAATGCGTTCGACAGCCGCGATCGGAATGGTGTCTGTGTCAACCCCGGCGTCTGAGACCCGCCGCCCGTTAATCAGGGTCAGAGTGCGCAACGGCCTTGCAATGCCGAAATTGTTAAAACTCGCCCGACCCAACAGATGCTTTATCCTTTTTACCCCCGAGAGCTCAATGTCCCTGCGGGTGATAACTTTCACGGGGTGCAGACTGCCGGATATCGCTTCTGAATACGGCCGGTTACCGACAAGGTTCCCTTCTCTTGCGGATGCATCCTGAGCCATGGAGTGGCCCGTTGCCAGGACAAGCAGTGCGAGAATAATATTCCGGGGCGCAACGTGGTTAACTGCCTCATAAAATTTACGAATCATTTTTTCTTACTCCTTTTTATCGCTTGAGTTTTCGGCACTCGTCTGCAACGTTATCAAGGGTATGTTTTGTTTAAATTCCATTTCAAAACTAACCGGTTATTATCAACTGGCAAAGAATAAAAGCCTGAAGCTTACAGGAGTTTGTATCTTAATTAGCAAAAAGAGGGGTTTTAAATCATGAAAAAAGTCGCGGCACTCACCCTGTTTTTCCTCTGTGTGTTCATATTAGTTTTTTCCGTCGCCCCGCCTGCTTCTGCACACCATGGCGTAACTGCCAAAGAGGCGAGCGCGGGAGACATGGACGATATGAGAAACTTCTTACTGCACATGAAAGAGCACCGGGAGCCGCGGGTCACAAGTGATGAGGGTCGAGTAGAATTCCGAAACGCCTTGAGAAACAATAACGGAGTATGGCGCCACGGCGACACGTACGTAATTACCGTTAACAAGTCCACTGGCGGGGAAGCGACCGACGCTCCTTTTCAGTCAGGCGACATCATACTTTTTCATGGGAGACATCCCGGGGCCCTGAGCGGATCCTTGAGAGGCATCCCGGTTTTCCGGAGACTGATGGACATGGCGGAAGGAGCGGGTGACAAGGTGGTCTGCGTTCAGGACGACAGGACCGGGAAAGGCGGCAGGCATATCTGCGCCGTTGGGGATTCCGATACGGGCGAAGCAGGGGATTCCCTTATACACGTTGGCGGATTTGATCATGAGCTGAGGGAAGCGGATCATTCCAAGTCGCTTGACGCATGTCCCGATCTCTCCGGAAAGGGCTGGCTTAGCGCCGACATGGTGAATGACGAGCCAAGCCTAGTGCGTTACCTGGAGGGGGTTGAGGCGCACATTACCGAGGAGTTTGCCGAGGTTAGTAACTCCCGGGGAAGGCTTCCGCTGGTGAGAATGATTCAGCTTATGCCGTGCTGGAGGGAACCGCCTTGGCAGTCGGGTTCCATATATTTCTATATAGTTACCGGTACGGATAAGATGTACGGGATTTTTAACGGAAACTCCCCGCAGCTTCAAGACAGGTCGTTGCGTCTTGTGGATGATAACGGAGTTGAAGTTGCCAAACGCATTTTAGAAGAGGTAGACAGGCAAGACGATACCCCGGGAGAGGGTTTCCTCACTTACCTTTGGGAAGATCCGACTGTTATTGGTGACGAGGTGCTCTGTGAAGAGACAGCACCTGCTTCCGGGCCGTCCCCGGAAGATGAAGATGTGTTTTGTGAGGCGGGGAACCCCATCCCCGGCCGCTCCCCCGGCACATCGGTCAAGATCGGGTATTTCATACGTACAGATTTCGGCATAGAAGGGGGTACGAAGTATGTTCTCGGTTCCGGTATTTACCCGGGGTCGGAACAGGGTGGTAGCGGTGGCAGCGACGGCAGCGGCGGCGGAGGATGCGCGATTGCTTCCGGGAGCGGAAACGAGCTTGATGCCGGGACTTTTAATCTGTTTCTGATCGCAGCGGTTCTGTTTCTTGCGGCTTCGGTGGGAAGGCGCCTTGGCGCAACGCAAGGCTCCTGACCTGGGATCTGCGCGCGCGGCGGAGGGAGAGGCGCCGGAGAGGTTAAACCTGGCCCAGGAGAGCATGTCGCGGGCAGCGAAGCAGTGAATCTGCTTTTCGCCGAACAGAGTTGAGTGTTGCTTCTTCTGTGCTGTGAAAAAGACGGTTTCTATTCCCGGTGGGTGTGCCTCGACGCCTAGATAGCGCTAGGGTCGCCACCCTCCACCCGGCTTGATTAAACCCCTCGGATTCAATATAATTTAAACCGCCTTTTTTTTTCATGTCTTGCTCAGGAGAGACTAGATGAACCCCAAATCCGCAATAATGCTTCTGCTGCTTATAGCGGCCTTCGGTTTTTTCGCCTACAACATCCGCCTCCTCCTAAGACTCGTCACTCTCGGCAAAAAGGAAGACAACAGGTTTGACAACATTCCCGAGAGGATAAGGAAGGTAATCGTCTACGTGTTCGGCCAAAGGAGGCTTTTCAAGTACCGTTTCGCCGGCATAGAACACGCCATGATCTTCTGGGGCTTCGTCATAATAACGGTGGGGACTGTGGAGATGCTCGTAAGCGGTGTCGTTCCCGGATTTCACTTTTTCCCGGGAACCCTGGGAGGAATCTACGAGCTGGTTCTTGACATAGTGCAGGCCCTAGTTCTGGTGGCCATAGGTATGGGCATAATAAACAGGCTCACCATAGGGAGAAGAAGGGAGGTTAACGGGCCCGACGCGGTCGTGATACTGGGTCTCATATTCGGCCTCATGATCACCGCCTTTCTCACCACGGGGGCGAGGATAGCGCTTGCCGAGACGAGTCCCGCTATGCTGCCGGTGTCCGGGGCCTTTTCCGGGCTCTACGAAGGCATGAGCACCGGGAGCACCTTTTTCTGGAAGGAGTTTTTCTGGTGGTTCCACATTCTCATAGTGCTTTCCTTTCTCAACTACCTTCCCTACTCCAAGCACAGCCATGTCCTGACGGCCGTTTTCAATGTTTTTTTCCAGAGCCTGAAGCCCCGCGGGCAGCTCTCGAAGCTCGATTTCGAGGAAATCCCCGAAGACCTTGATCACTTCGGCTCCTCGAAAATAGCCGATTTCAGCTGGAAGGACATACTTGACGCCTATACCTGCACCGAGTGCGGAAGATGCACGGACAACTGCCCGGCGTGGAACACCGAAAAGGTGCTCTCTCCTAGGGACATCGTTGTTAAGCTTCGCCACTACGTCTCAAGCGAGGGGAAAGACATACTCGCCGGAAAACCCCAGGAAGAGCAGCCCGATCTTCCCGACACCGAGTGGGTGACGCCCGAAGAGCTCTGGGCGTGCACTACGTGCAACGCATGCGTTGAGCAGTGCCCGCTTTTCATTGACCAGATGGGCAAGATAATGGACATGAGAAGGTTCCTTACCCTCGAGGGCCGCATGAGCGGAACCGCCACGAGGACCCTTCAGAAACTTCAGAACAACGGAAACCCCTGGGGATTCCCTGAGGCCGACCGTGGCGCCTGGCTTTCCGAGATGGAAGTTCCCATCCTCGGAGTCTCGGCCGAGAACGCAAGCGAATTTGACGTGATTTACTGGACTGGATGCTTCGGGGGCTACGACCCGAGGGGTCAGGAAGTCTCAAAGGCGATAGTGACCCTGCTTAAGATTGCGGGGGTTAATTTCGCCGTCATGGGTCCCGCGGAGACCTGCACGGGCGATCCCGCGAGAAGGCTCGGAGAGGAGGCTCTCTACCAGATGCTCGCCGTCCAGAACATCGAGACTCTGAATGAATTGAAGGTGAAGAAGATTCTCGCGAACTGTCCCCACTGCTTCAACACCATGAAGAACGAGTACCCGCAGTTCGGCGGGCACTACGAGGTCGTCCACCACACCGATTTTCTCCTGCAGCTGATCCAGGAGGGCAGGCTTAACCCCGACGCTCCGATCGAGGAGAAGATAACATACCACGATTCCTGCTACATCGGCCGCTACAACAACGTTTACGATTCTCCAAGGGAGATACTGAAAAGCATTCCGGGGATCGATCTGGTGGAGATGAAGAGGAACAGGACAAAGAGTTTCTGCTGCGGAGCCGGAGGCGGAAAGATATGGATGGAGGAAGAGGCTCCCAGGGTTAACTGGAACCGCTTCGACGAGGCCGCGGACATTAACCCCGACACCCTGGCGACGGCGTGCTACTTCTGCAACACGATGTTTGACGACGCCGCACGATTCAAGGGCAAGGAGGAGGAGATCGGCATCCAGGACATAGCCGAAATCCTTAACCGCTCGGTTAAAGCCGACGCGCCTCCCCCGTCGTAAGCGCGTTCCCAAGTGCTCGACGGGCTTTGAGTCTCAAAGAGAGGAGGCGATGAAGCTTCACAGACCAAAGTCCCTTTTGATAGACTCGGGCGCGGGATGGTTCGATTCGGGTTCCTCTGCCACGGCCGGGATTTTCGGCGACCCTGCCCTCACCCTCTGCTTCTCAAGCGACGGGACCAAAGTGTTTTCCCGCTCCGGGGAGGAGACTTTCTCGGAAGACCCTCTCGGTTTGGTTGAGAAACTGGCTGCCGAGGGATACACGGCTCTCGGCTACATAAGCTACGATTACCTAAGCTACACGACTCCCGGGGTCGCGACCTCGGACGCAAAGCAGAGGGAGAAACTCCCTTTCCTTTTTTTCCATTTCTACGAAGAAGACAGCTTTTACACGGCCCCTTGGGAAGAAGTTCTCTCTGCCTTCCCGCGGGAGAGGGCAGGTCCCGGGCCCCTTCCCCGCTCGAACATTGAAAGGGAAGAATACGCCCGGAAGATTTCGGCGATAAAGGAGCATATAGCGGCGGGAGATGTTTATCAGGTGAACCTTTCGCGAAAGTTCCGCTTCAAGCCTTTGGGTGAGCCGCTTTCGTGGTTTCTGGATTTTTACCGCGCCCAGCCCGTTCCCTTCGCCGCCTTTATCGGTTTTCCGGGTTTTGAGCTTGTAAGCGGCTCCATGGAGCTTTTTCTTAGGAGAAGGGGCGACAACATTACCACGAGACCCATAAAGGGGACCGTCCGCAGGGACCCCGACCCACGACGAGACAGGGAACTTGCCGAGGCACTCGGGAAAAAGCCCAAGGAGCGGGCCGAGAACCTCATGATAGTTGATCTCATGAGAAACGACCTCGGGAGGATATGCGGGTACGGTTCCATAGGGGTAAGGGAGCTTTTTGCCGTCCGCAGCTACAGTACGCTTTTCCAGATGGAGTCCGAAATCGAGGGGCGCCTTCGCCCGGGAGTCGGACTCTCTCAAATAATTGCCAGCACTTTTCCTCCCGGATCCGTTACCGGGGCCCCGAAAAGGGAAGCTATCCGCATAATAGACAGCCTTGAGCCCCATGAAAGAGGCCCTTATTGCGGAGCGATCTGCCTGTTCTCTCCGAGCGGGGACTTCACCATGAGCGTCGCGATCCGCACCGGGGTGAACAGTTCCGAGGGGGCGGATTTCTGGTTCGGAGGCGGAATTGTGTGGGATTCGAAAGCGGACGACGAATACGGGGAGACGGAGCTCAAGGCAAAGGCTCTCACATCAATTGCGTCCCGACAGGTGCTATAATCATTGGATATGGAGGAACTTTTCTTTCTCGACGAGAAAAAGCTTGAGGATGCGCCTGCGCTCCGCGCTCTTTTTTACGGAGAAGGGGTTTTCGAGAGCTTCAGGTGGAAGGGATCCCCGCCCGTTTTTCTCTCCATGCATCTTGAGAGAATGAGAAAGGGAGCCTCTTTTCTCGGCATCCCGTTTCCCCCGGAATCCCGGGTAAGGCTCAGAATCGAGCATGCCGTGGGAGCGTCCCCCGGGGGCGATCTGCACGTAAAAGCCTGTCTTCTCGCCCAAGGGGACACGGTTTATCACTCACAGCCCCGGGCGGCCTCGCTTCTTGTGTCCGTAAGACCCCGCGCGCAGAGTCCGGATGCACTGTCTCTTTGGGTCTGCAGCGAGAGAAGAGCCCCGCAGAACAGCCTTTTTTCGCACAAGACGCTTAACTATCTGGGAAATATCGTGGCGAAGAGAGGGGCTGTCGAGAGGGGTTTTGGCGAAGCCCTTTTTCTCGATACCGACGGCAGGGTGGCCGAGACCTCGTGCCACAATGTTTTCTGGGCCAGAGGGAAAAGGCTTTTCACTCCGTCTTCTGAGTGCCCTGTTTTGCCTGGGGTGACCAGGGAAATCGTTTTGCGTTCAGCCGGGCGGCTTGGCTATGAGCCCGTCTGCGGGAAATTTCCCCTTGAGGAGCTTCTGTCAAGTGATTACGCTTTTCTTACCAACGCTGTTGCGGGTATTGTTTATGTAAGCGGGGTGGGCGGCGACGCGATGCCTTCTGTTTCTCGTAGTTACGAGGTTATGAGGGAATCGCTTCTTTCAGAGTTCGGGTGGTAGAATTAAGGGAACGGAAAAAACTTTAGGATTTGCTGTGGGCACTAAGAAGCCGAGGGTGGTTTTATGTCTGGCGAGATAACGGTCAGGGAGTATCAGCGGGAAGTCGACGAGTGGATAAGGGAAGTGGGAGTGCGGTACTTCTCCGAGCTTACCAACCTCGCGCAGCTTGTCGAGGAAGTGGGGGAGGTGGCGAGAATCATGTCCAGGACATACGGGGAGCAGAGTTTCAAGGGGAATGAAAATCGCCGGGAACTCGGGGACGAGCTTGCAGACGTCTTCTTCGTTTTAACATGTATAGCGAACCAGACGGGAGTTGATCTTACGGAGGTTTTGAGAAAGAATTTTGAGAAGAAAACACAGAGAGACGGGAAGCGGCACTCGGACAATCCCAAACTTCGCTGAAGACCCCGTTGAGGGCTCTGGTTGTTGCAAAGGGTTTTCATTGTGGTATTATTCCCCGTCCTGAGAAGAACCCGTCTTTGATTTGCGGCAGTTACTCTATTGAACAAAGAGGAAAAATGTTTTGAAAATGAAACTTGAAGAAAAGCCTATTGAAGACATACAGGCGAGAAAGGACTACAGGAATATCTCCATAGACAGAGTCGGCGTCTGTGACCTCAAGATTCCGCTTAAGATAAAAGGCTGCGAGATCGATTCTGAGAAGGACCAGAATATTCAGGCTTCCCTGAGTCTGAGCGTTAACCTCGGCCCCGACCAGAAGGGAATTCACATGAGCCGCCTGCTTGAGACTGCTCTTGATTTCAACGGATCTTTCTCCTTGGGAAATATGGCTTCTTTCCTGATCGCTCTCTGCGACAGGCAGAACTCGGCAGATTCCGACGTCAAAATAGAGTTTGATTACTTTTTCAACCGGCATGCCCCGGTAAGCGGCAAGATATCCCCGCAGCCTTACAAGTGCACGTACCACGGCGAAATGCACCCGGAGGGGATACGCCTTACCCAGAGCGTAGTGGTTCCGGTCAAGACCCTTTGTCCCTGCAGCAAGGAGATAAGCGATTACGGGGCTCACAACCAGCGTTCCAAGGTTTTCATAACCATCACGCACGAAGGAAAGAAGGAAAACGATCCGATAGGGATATGCCTTGAGGAAATAATAGAGATTGCGGAAAGAGGGGCCTCTTCCCCGCTTTACCCGCTTTTAAAAAGGGAAGATGAGCGCCACGTTACCATGAGCGCTTACAACAAGCCGTGCTTTGTTGAGGATGTCGTGAGAAATATAGCTTCGGAACTCCACGGCAACCCCAGTTTCGACTCTTACGAACTCAGGGTTCTTAACTACGAAAGCATTCACAGCCATAACGCCTTTGCCAGCATCGGCAAAAGATTCTCAGGCAAGTAAACCTCCGTAAAACCTCGGACTGGTGGCTGTTTCGGTTGTTTTTCGGGCACAATCAGCCCCTATCCCCTAGTTGATAGTGAATGCAAGATCCCGCTCTCGTGCCTTTTTGAAGATTGCACAGTGCCGGGAACCTTGAGGGACCCCAGATTTTCGTAATTGCTTGATATTAAACAATTTTTTTCTGTTGATAGATTGTGGAATTTTTTAGGACTCGGCGTCTTAACAAGTTTAACTATCTGAAATTACTTGATAATTTTTTCCGGCCCTCGAAGGTCTCTTTTAGCCCTGTGTGAAATTGCTACTAGCCGGTACCAGATCTTTTTTATCCGCCGTAATGTGTTCTTTTGCCTTGTTTTTCGGGCAACAAGGAAGGATTTCAGCTTATTTTTAAAGCATGGAAAACTTGTGTAATTTTATCTCCTGACTGTTATTTTCTGTGGCGGAGGAAAAGTGCATACCCTTTTGGAAATTATAAAAGAGGAGATACGGGAATCCGGCCCGATTTCTTTCCGCAGATTTGTCGAACTGTCCCTTTTTCACCCGGGGCACGGCTATTACTCATCGGGGAAGGCGAGGATCGGGAAAAAGGGTGATTTTTACACCGCTCCATCGGTTCACCGCTCTTTCGGGGAGACTATCTCGCGGTTCCTTGCCGAGGCGTCGCTTCTGCTGGAAGGGGAGAGTTTCACCGTTGTGGAATTTGGGGCCTCTGGCGGGCAGCTTGCCCTTGATATACTCGAGGACCTTAGCCGGAACCACCCCGGGCTTTACTCAAAGACCGACTACGTGATGAGCGAGGCGAGCCCGGCAGCGGTTCTGGCGGCTAGGAAAAAGCTCGAGGGGCACAGCGGAAAGGTTCGGTGGATAGACGATCTTCAGGAGATCGGAAAAAACGGATTCCGCGGAGTGGTGATCGCCAACGAATTTCTGGATTCTCTGCCCTTTCACAGACTTAGGTCGGATGGAGAGGAAATCCGGGAGATTTTTCTCTCCATTCGCAACGGGGAAATCGAGGAAGTTCTGCGGAATCCCGAAGCGGAAGGAATTTATGACTTTTCAAAACGATATCTGGAAGGATACGCCCAAGGCGAAGAGGCGGAAGCCTGTCTGCTGGCGGGGAAATGGCTTGCCGAGGTTGGAGAGGCGCTTCAAAAAGGGTTTGTTCTATGCATTGACTATGGATCTCTCGCTCCCGAGCTTTACTCCCCCGGAAGGCGAAAAGGCACCTTCAGGTGCTTTTATCGCCATGAACTGAGTTCCGACCCCTACACGAGGGTTGGAGAGCAGGATATAACAGCTGACGTTAATTTTTCCGAACTTATGAGGGTCGGGGATACCTTGGGTTTTGGCACCGTCAAGTATACAACCCAGGGACAGTTTCTTGTTGACTGGGGAATTCTCGAAATTTTCAAGACATACGACAAACCCCAGAACCAGGGAGACCGTCTTGCGGCCAAGACGCTTTTTATGCCTGAATTCATGGGGAGAAAATTCAAGGTTCTGCTCCAGTCAAAGGACCTTTCACCCGAAGAACTGGCCGAACTCGATAAGAACCGACCGTTCCGTATCACATTGTAATTTGTTCAAAGAGCACTTGACAACGGATTCTTTTAAAGGTTTAGTACCTTTAGTACTAGTAGCAACTAAGCGTTATGAGCAATAAAGATAAAATTATGGAGGCCGCCACCGAGCTTTTCCATTTCTATGGGTATGACGGGACTTCTATAGACATGCTCATAAAGAAAGCAGGCGTTTCAAAGAGCAATTTCTACTACTACTTCGAAGGCAAAGAAGAGCTGGGATTGAGTGTTCTCACGAAACTTGCCGAGAAGCAGGTCCGTGAAATCTCGGAAATTATGCAAGCCGATCTTAACCCTGTTGAGCAGTTTCTGACCTGTTACAAGAAGACGTTTGCTTCTCATCATCATCTTTTCGAGCAGCCCATATACCCGGGCTCTTTTTTCGGAAACATTACCTTGGAACAGAGTTCCATCAACGAGAAATTCCGCTCCATTCTGGATGAGTATTACCAGGAATGCGAAGCTCTGGTTGAGAAATGTTTAAGAAAAGGAGTGGAACAGGGGTTTTTTCACGAAGATCTTGAACCGAAGGAGTTGGCCAGATACTTGGTGTCTCAGTTCGAAGGAGCTATACTTATGACTAAAACCAAGAAATCTCTTTCTCCTATAAAAGATGTAATCATACAGGGAAAAAAGCTTATTCTTAAAGACGAGTGGGAGCATTTAGCCGACGAGTGGATGAGCTTAATCGACCAAATGTAGCCTACATCCTCCCGTCTGGGCAAAACCTGTCTCCATGGGTGCCCGGCTAGTTGATTTTCCGGTCTGAGGCAGTTACCTTATGCCCTGAGGATTTGGAGTTTCTGTGCTTTGGTCAAGCGCAGTTCTTTAAAAAACGGGGAAACAATAACCTAAGGAGAGGTATAACCGGTATGTCTGATACTATAATGAAGGCCCAGATCGGTGGGGATATAGCTCATCTCAGAAAACTGAACCCGGATCTTTACGATTCTTGGATGGCTTATCATGATTCGGTTTTTACCGACGGAGCTCTCACCGCAAAGGAAAAACAGCTTATTGCAGTAGCCGTAGCACATATTACGGCTTGCCCTTACTGCATAAGGTCAAGGGTTCGAGCCAGCAAAAAAGAGGGAGCGAGCGACCAGGAGATAATCGAATCGATATACGTGGGACTTAGGCTCAACATGGGGGGGCCTTTCGCGTTTTCAAGCCTAGCTTTTGAAGCCTGGGACACCCTCGAAAGCGGCATCCCGCTTACCGAGGGACATTTCTTCAAAAAGGATATAGCGAAGGAGATTGCCAGTTTCAGGGAATGCAGCGGCGATATTTCTCCCCACTTCATGGAGCTTCACAAGAAAATTTTTGCCGACGGAGCCCTCAGCAAGAAAATGAAGAGGGGAATAATAGGTCTTGCATGTGCTCATGCGACCAAATGCCCTTATTGTATAAGGGGAACCGTGAAGGACGCGCACACCGACGGAGTAACTGCGGAGCAGATGGCTGAGGCTATAAACGTTGCCATGGTCATGACCGCCGGTTCCTGTTACGCGCACACCAGCATTGCCATGGACACGCTTAAGAGTCTCGAGGAATAGAGTTTTAACGATTTTTTTGAAAATCCTCCTCAATTTGCCCTGAATGTTTCACGTGAAACATTCGGGGTTTTTTTTAGCTTTTTTCTCTGACTGAATGCGGCTTTATATGGTAGATTCTCTTTCATGTCGTCACTTGTGCCCGAGCGCGAAAGCACCATAGCCGCCATTTCCACCCCGCCTGGAGAGGGAGGAGTGGCCGTAATCCGTATAAGCGGCGGTGAATCCCACTCGATCGCGAGAAAAATCTTCGTTCCCGCGAGAAACTCGGGTTTTTCCGAGAGAAAACTCTGTTTCGGGAAGATAATTGACCCCGAAACAGGTGGAATGGTGGATGAAGCCCTGTGTGTGATTATGAGTTCTCCCGATACCTATACGGGGGAAGACGTAGCCGAGATACATTCTCACGGGGGATATGTAGTTCCCCGGAAGATACTTGAAATCCTGATCGGCCTCGGGGCGACCCTCGCTGCCCCGGGCGAATTTACCCAGAGGGCGTTTCTTAACGGGAAAATGGACTTGGCACAGGCCGAGGCGGTTTCTGACATTATAAGCGCCCAGACCGAACAGAGCCTCAGGTACGCCGAGGCTCAGCTTGAAGGGACCCTTTCGGGCAAGGTTAACGAACTTAAGGATCAAATTCTTGACGTTCTGGCGGAAATAGAGGCGAATCTCGATTTTCCCGAGGAAGATATAGATCCCATTGCGAAAAACCGCCTCAAGGAAGCGTCTGGATCCGTGGAAAAGGAACTTTCGGCGCTCATCGACAGCTACGACACGGGCAGAATGTTCAGAGACGGGGTAACGATGGTAATACTGGGCAAGCCTAACGTCGGAAAATCGAGCATACTTAACTGCCTGCTCGAGACTCAGAGGGCTATAGTGAGCCCTATAGCAGGAACCACGAGGGATTTTATCGAAGAGAGAATAAATATCGGGGGAATTCCCCTCGTTATAACTGATACGGCCGGCATAAGGGACACGGAAGACCGGATAGAAAGGCTCGGGGTGGAGCTTTCCTTGAAAAAAGCTGAAGAATGCGAGTTCGTGCTCGTCGTTTTGGACCAGAACACGGAACTTGATGCTCTGGACAGAAAAATCCTCAAGACCGCCGACAAAAAGAAGCATCTTGTCGTAATCAACAAGATGGATCTTGAGGAAAAACTGGAAAGATCAAAGCTGCGGAGGATTCTTGGGCAAAAAAAGCCGGTTGAAACCTCGGCACTTGCAAAAGAGGGGATAGGGCGGCTCAGGCAGGCCATGTTCGAGACCCTTGCGGGCTCGCCTCATGCCTCGGATGCCTCGGAACTGGTACTTACAAACCTTCGGCACAAGAAATCCATGGAGAAAGCTCGCAGCCAGCTGCGTATGTTTCTTGAGCTTCTTGAGCGGAACGAATATCCAGAGATTCTCTCGATAGAACTCCGAAACTCAATGAATTCGCTCGGCGAGATTACGGGAGAAGTCACCACGGAAGATCTTCTGGGCAGAATTTTCTCCAGATTCTGCATTGGAAAGTAAAAGCGGGACTGAATGTTTGGGAATTATCAAGTTAAGTTGACAGTTAATCCGTATCCAAAAAGGGAATTATATACTTAGATTGACAGGAAGTGATTAAGAGGTCGGTGCAGGTTCCGATCCCGATGGTTTCTGACCGCAAACAGGGTAATCTATATGCTGTTAGGATGTCGCAATGCCAGACGAAAAAGAGACCGAACCGCAGATTCCCGACATGTTGTGAGATCGGCTGAGGGTCCTGCTGGGGATCTTTCTGTAAGAGGGGAAAGAAGAAACCAAGGAGAAAGAGAAGTGATAAGAATTCTGTTTGCGGCATTGCTGTTTGTTGCTGGCTGCGGAGAGAGCACTCACTTGAACACCAGCGAGAGCCTTCTTGCTTCCGTGCTCGAGGACCACGGGCTTCCAAGGGACTCCATATCTGAACTGCCCCCATGTGGCACCTGGAAACAATATCTCTTCGGGGATCCCAGCACTTATCATCACATAGAGACTCTTTGCCGCGAGGGAGAACTGATTTCCGAAGCTGGGTCTACGGTATTCTGCGGAACACAAGACAGCATTGAGTCCGCCACGCCGGCCGCCCCTTACGCGGACATGTGCGCCTATCTGCACGATCCCATCTCAGCTCTGCCCCCGACATGCGATCCGACTGAAGTAAACAAAATGCCCGATGAGCGGATAGAGGCTTTTGTGAAGTCGGTTGACGGCGGAAGCTACGGGGTGACCACGCGGTGGGATGTGCCGCCAGTAGTGCGCATTGCCAGCAACGTCCCGGAAAGGCAGCGGATCCTGATAGTGGAGGCGGTCGCGAGAATAAACGCCATGTTGCCTAAGAGGTTCCAGATAACTGTCGGAAGCGACGTGACGCCCGGACAGGCCCACGTTCCTCAAGGAGAGATATATTTTGACTTCGCGGAGATCTTGGACTGGAAATGGTTTAACGGGGACAGCGTCTACGCTCCGCTAGCCGGAGCGATCTCGCTGGTCGACATCCCATACGGCGGGGAAATCACGAGGGCCCATATATGGATCTCGCCGTCGACGCACAACAGAAGACATTCCTGCGAATACGTTACCGACTCCTATACCATGTGGCTCACCACGCACGAGCTTCTGCATGCCGTAGCCTTTCCCGGGCATATCGGTCAGGATTCCCGTGCATCCTCCGTAATGACCGCAGAGTTCTGGTGCAGAGACAGGAGCAAGACCATCCCCGGGCGTTATGACTGCGCGGCGCTTCGGAGGATCTACGAGCTTGAGTCTGGAACGTCACTGGAGAATATTGACTAATTCCGAATCCATGCCAATAAGCCTTTAAGCTACCTAATTCGATAAAATTTACCTCTAACCTCAAACCGACTGGCAGCTCTACTGAGTTGCCCCCCGTCAACCCAAACATTTCACAGGGCACTCGGTGAAAAGAGTGAGAGGAATCGGCCTGCCTAGAGAATTATTTAATTATTTAAGGAAGTTAGAATACAGCCTGTAGAGTTCGGAGAATTTCATTCACAATCTATCGACAAGAAAAAGTGTTTCATATCAGTGAATTAAGAAACTCCAAACGAAATTTTAATAATTTGTTAACAGTTAAGGAGTTCACTGAGAATTTTACGCGGGGACGCGCTTCTTTGCCCGTCTCGGGAAGCGTGTTTTTTCTCTTCAGCCGGTTAAAATGCCCGCCTGTTCGCGGGAGCGGTTGCGCGGCCCCCCGGGATTGGCCATGATTGTTTGGGGGTTATTTTTAATTTCTTAAATAATCTTTTGTTTTCAGCAGGTTAACTGTTGACCAGTTTTTTATACCGTGTAACCTAACTCGCCGGGTGAATTTATGATTTTTCCTCTTGGATGGCTTACCGACTACCTCAAAATCGACGTTTCTCCGGAAGAACTGGGAGAAATGCTCACCATGGCGGGCCTGGAGCTTGAAGCGCTTGAAGACAAGGGCAAGGCTCTTGTCGATGTCTGCGTCGCCCAGATAAGCAGCATCGAAAAGCATCCGAACGCCGACAGGCTGAGCGTCTGCGAGGTTACGGACGGAGAAACCCGCTACACGGTTGTCTGCGGTGCGGACAACATGAAAAAAGGAGACAAGGTCGCTTTTGCCAAGGCCGGAACCCTTCTTCCCCCTACCTTGAAGTTTCCGGAGGGCCTCAAGATAGAACGTTCCGAGATCCGCGGGGAGAATTCCGAGGGAATGCTGTGTTCCGCGGATGAAATAGGCCTCTCGGGCGACGAAGACGGCATAATGATTCTTTCACCCAAGGCTGAGCTTGGAACCAGCATGAACGAGCAGATCGGTTACGACGGCGTTATCTTCGAGGTGGGAATTACCCCTAACCGTCCTGACTGCATGAGTATTTTCGGGATCGCAAGAGAAGTCTCTGCAATACTGGGCGAGAATCTTCAGAAACCGGTTTTTTCCTTAAAAGAGCAGGGGGAGAGTATTTCGGAAAAGGCCGCTGTAGTTGTTGAGGATGCGGAGGCATGCCCCAGATACTGCTGCCGGCTCATTGAAGGAGTCAGAATCGGTCCTTCTCCCGCGTGGCTTCAGGAGAGGCTTGAGTACTGCGGAATCCGCTCCGTTAACAATGTCGTTGACGTTACGAACTTCGTTTTGCTTGAGCAGGGACAGCCCCTTCACGCTTTTGATTACGACAAGCTTGATGAGGGTCGGATTTCCGTCAGAAAAGCTGGTGACGGAGAAACGATAGAAACGCTGGACGGGGTCGAAAGAAAGCTGCTCGCCGAGGATCTGGTTATCTGCAGCGGGGACCATCCCGTCGCGCTTGCAGGGGTCATGGGCGGATCCGGCACCGAAATAGAGGATGCGACGAGCAATGTCCTGCTTGAATCCGCTTACTTTTCTCCCGTAGGGATAAGAAAAACGTCCAAGCGAACCGGTCTCAAGAGCGAATCTTCGAGCAGGTTTGAAAAAGGCATAGATATAAACAACGTTTCGTTTGCGCTTGACCGCGCCGCCAAGCTTATAAGCCGCTTGTCCGGAGGAACAGTTGCCAAGGGGATTATCGACGTGTATCCCGAACCGGTTAGCCCAAAGGAGATCTCCATGTCGGTTGACAAGGTCTGCAATCTGGTCGGCATATCCACCGATTCCCAGGAGATAGCGGAACTTCTCGAGAGTCTCGGGTTTGAGGTCCTGAGCATCTCTGCCGGGGAGCTTTTGCTTCGGGTTCCGACTTTCAGGGTGGATATAGAACGTGAGGTGGACATAGTCGAGGAAGTCGCCCGTCTTCTGGGTTATGACAACATTCCCTCCGTCCTGCCGGAGGTTCCCATGGTAGCCAGAAAACCCAACGTGATAACTGTCATGGAGAAAAGGCTCAGGGACATTTTCGTCTCCTACGGTTTTCTTGAGGCTATAAACTACAGTTTCGAGTCTCCCGAACTTCTAAGGACGTTCGGTTTTGAGGAGTCAATCCGCATTATGAACCCGATATCGCGGGAGCTTTCGGAGATGAGGATGAGCCTTCTTCCCTCCTTGGTGAAAAACGTGAGACTCAACCTCTCAAGGCAGAATCAAGACGTAAGACTTTTCGAGTCCGGCAAGGTTTTTTACCCCAAGGACATGGACCAATTGCCGAACGAAGTGAAGAAGTTCGCGGCGATTGCCACCGGAAAGAGGGCACCCGAGATATGGGACGGGGAGAAATTCGACTTCTTTGACATAAAAAGCGTGCTTGAAAGGAGCCTGGAGGTCCTTTCGGTGGATTCAAGGATAGAGTTTGAGTCCGTTTCCCCCGATCATGGATTCCTTTGGCCCGGAAAATCTTCAGCCGTGCTGGTTGACGGAAACGTTCTGGGGATGGTAGGGGAGCTGCATCCCCATCTTCTGGAAAAACTCGAGATAAGCGAAAGCGTGTACGTGCTTGAACTCGACCTGTCACTTCTCTCGATTGTTTACACGAGTTTCGAGAGGAAATTCTCCCCCCTTCCCAAATTCCCCTCTCTTCGTCGCGACATAGCGCTTGTGGTCGATGATACGGTTCCGGTACGGGAAATTCTTTCGGTTATAAAAAAGGCGGATTCCGGTATAATAGAAAACGCTTGGGTGTTTGATGTTTACAAGGGAGATTCCCTTGAGGAAGGAAAAAAGAGTGTTGCGCTTTCCTTGATTCTTCGAAACAGGGAAAGGACCCTTACCGACGAGGATGCTAACAGGGTTCAGCAGGATGTTCTTAAGAGTTTGGAAAAAACAATAGGGGCCGAATTGCGTTCGATTTAAAAAGGGGGCTTTTCATGACAAAGAAGGATCTGGCAGGCGTTTTATACGAGGAAGTAGGGTTTTCGAGAAGGGAATCCGCTGAGATAGTAAATTTTTTTTTCGACTTGATGAGAGAGAAGCTTATAGCCGGTGAAGAGGTGAAACTCCCTGGGTTCGGAACCTTCAGGGTCACGAGAAGGAAATCCCGGATAGGAAGAAACCCTTCCACTGGAGAGGAAGTAGACATACCTTCCCGCCTCACGGTCGTTTTCAAGCCGAGCAGGTTTCTCAGGAAAGAGATTGACCAGAAACGGGAGGATTAAAATACCGGACTCAAAACCCCCTCAATCTTCTTTTTTCAAGCAGAGTTTTATTGCCGGCATCCTGATTATCGTCCCTTTCGGGGTGACCATTTTCATCCTCTACAAGCTGATAAAGTGGATGCTTTTCTTTTTCAGCACTGGCCCTGCCGGGATACTACGCCACTTCATAGACGTCCCGCCCTACGTGTTTCAGGGACTCTCTTTTCTCATAGGAATCGTCGCCACACTGCTGCTGATCATTTTCCTAGGGGCTGTGACCAGGAACTTCGTTGGCAGGAGGATCATTCTGTTCGGCGAGTCTCTTATCTCGAAGATTCCGCTTGCGAGAGCTTTCTACGTGAGCGTGAAGCAGGTCGTGCAGACGCTTTTTTTCACCTCCCAGATGCAGAGCATGAGTAGGGTCGTGCTGGTCGAGTACCCGAGAAAAGGGATTCATGCCATAGCTTTCGTAACGGGAGTTACGCAGGCCGGGAGGAGCCATAACGTGACGGACCATAATCTTGTCAGCCTGTTTGTCCCCACGACGCCGAATCCGACAAGCGGCATTTACATTATGGTTCCGGAAGAGGACCTGCAGGAACTGGATATTTCCGTGGAAGACGCGTTTCGGCTTATAGTTTCCGCCGGGATCTCTCAAAGCGACTCCGATGTTTCTGGCCAAGATAAGAAAAACGGTTGATTCCTTCGGGATGATCGCTCCCGGGGACGTGATCGTCGCGGGAGTGTCCGGGGGACCAGACTCCATGGCCCTTCTCTTTGCCCTTTGGGACCTGCGGGAGTTTTATCCGGGCACAGATGTGATCGTTTCCCACGTCAATCACGGGCTAAGGGGCGCCGAATCGGATGAGGACGCCGAGTTCGTCAGGGAAGCGGCCCAGCGACTCAGCTTTCCGTTTGAGTGCGTGCGGGTAGACACAGAGGGCTTCAGAAAAAAACGCGGACTTTCACTTGAGGACGCCGCCAGGGAGCTTCGCTACGGCTTTTTCAACGATGTTCTGACGAAGCATTCTGCCCAGAAGATCGCCACGGCGCACACGCTTAACGACCAGGCTGAGACGGTCATAATGAGGCTCATAAGGGGAAGCGGTTCCCAAGGGCTTGCCGGGATAAGACCCTTAGTCGGTAACATAATACGTCCGCTCATAAACGTCACCAAGTATGAAGCCATGGAGTACCTCCAGTCAAAAGGAGAGCCCTGGAGGGAGGATTCTACCAACAGTTCGGACGAATTTTTGAGAAACAGGGTAAGAAACGAACTTATTCCCCTGCTTGAGAGCTATAATCCTGCCGTCGAGCAGGTTCTCTCCCGTGTGGCGGCGGTCTGCGCCGCGGAAGCGGATTTCATTTCGGCCGAAGCCGAGAAAAGATTTCGGGGAATTGCTCGCGTTGTGGCAGGAGGCGTGCTCGGAGACACGGAAAAACTTCTTCGCGAGCCCCCGGCGATCAGGTTCTCGGTAATGAGAAAATCGATTCTGGCCGTAAAGGGGGACCTGAACTCGGTTTCCGCAAAGCATCTTTTCTCGATTGACGAGGTGCTGCGTTCCAGTGAGCCCTCTGCTGAGATAAACCTTCCCGGCGGAGTCGTTTTTCACGCGGGGCACGGGGTTTTCTTTTTCACGCGCGAGGAGAGATTCCGCGAGTTCCCGCAAACCGAGATAAAAAACCACGGTACCCACAGGATCTCCCGGGATCTTGAGGTCGCTATTGAGCTTACGGATGACGCCTCTCTCTGGGGCGCGGCCGACGTCGGGCACTTCGCGCCCGAGAAAGTCGGTTTTCCCGTAACGCTCAGGAGCTTTTCCGAAGGAGACAGGTTCGTTCCGCTCGGAATGAAGGGGGTCAAGAAGCTCAAGGATTTCTTCATTGACGAGAAAATACCTAGATTTCTTAGAAAAAAAGTGCCGGTTTTCGAAACCCGCGATGGAATAATCTGGCTGGGCGGTTTAAGAATGGATAACAGGTTCAAGGCGGATGAAACGAAGGGTCCGTGGCTCAGGATAAGAATTCGCGGTTCTTCGCAGAAGCTGCTTGACCTTGCGAAGAGTCTCCGGGCCTCCTAGGATCTCTCCCCGAGCCCGGTTTCGGCCACGTAACACGCTCCCAGCACCCCCGCATCGTCTCCCAGGGCCGCTCTTTTTACTTGAAATCCCCTTTGCGCTCCCCCAAGACACCTTCTTTCGGCTTCCTCAATGGCTTTCCCGATAAAAAGTTCCCAGGCCCCCGAAAGCCCCCCGCCCACTACCACCGTCTTTACGTCGAGGATGTTTACGAGAATTGATATTCCCACCCCTAGGTTCGTCCCTAAGTCGTTCCATACCGAGATGGCCGCTTGGTCTTTTTCGCGCGCAAGCTCCGCTAGGCGCTCGGGGAGGGCCGATTCTTCGGTACCGGCGAGCCTTTTGCGGAGTTCCGGGTGCTCGCGGACGATTCTCTTTATCGCCACCTGGGAAACGTAGGTTTCAATGCAGCCCCTAGCGCCGCAGCCGCAAATGGGTCCCGACGGGTTAATCGTCATATGTCCCACCTCTCCGGCGAAGCCGTCTTCCCCCGGCCAGAGCTTTCCGTCGAGGATTATTCCTCCCCCGAACCCTGTTCCCAGGGTTATCATTATCATCGAGTCTGATCCTCTGCCCGCCCCTGCCCGGTATTCTCCGAGAGCCGCGCAGGAAGCGTCGTTTTGTATAAAAACAGGGGTTGCGGTTCCGATTTTCTCCGAAAGGACTTCCGTAAACGGGAAATCTCTGGTGTTTGCTATGTTCGGGGCCTGGACGAGAATGCCGCTTGCGCGGTCAACGGTCCCCGGTACTCCTATCCCGATTGCGGATACCCCTTCCCCGGCAAATCCTTCTATGAAGCCGGCCAGGTTCTCCATGAGCCGGGAGATGCCCATGTGGGCGTCCGAGAGGGTTTTTCTCTCGCCGAGCGTGCTTCCCTCCTCGGAGATGATTTTTCCCCTGATGTTGGTTCCCCCTATATCTATGCCAAGGAATTTCCGTTTCATTTTTCCGTTTTCTGACTGCAAAAAAACTGCGGGCCGCTGCGGCCAAACTAACCCGAAATTTTTATTTTACCCTGTCTTTTCAGAAAAATACCCGTCCCGGCAGAGACCGGAGACACAGAATTTTTGCGCAAGCAGCATGTAACAAGGTATAAATTTATCCTGATTAGCGGGCGTTTCGCGTCGCATATTTTTCCTTTAGAGAACCAACAGGTTTAGATGAAACAAAGAACCGCAGCTGTCCTGTCAGCCGTTTTCCTGCTCTTTCTCTACCTTTCCTGTGAAAGACCCCCGGAGATTCCGAGCCCCGAGTCCATGCGGGCGGTTCCCGCGTTCCCCGAGATGGACGACGACCTTTTCCCCGAGGGACTGAAGGAATCCATCGGTGCAAGCGTCGAGAAACTTTCGCAGAAAAAGGACTCCCAGCTCGTTTTCGGACAAAAAACCGTCTCCGCCGGAGACTACGCCCTTGCGCTCGGTTATCTTCTCGCCAAGCTTGAAGCGGGCGTTACCAAGGATGATTTCATAAAGGACGTAAGGGAAAATTTCGATTTCTACGGCTTTCCGGGAAAACCCTGGGGGAAGGTTTTTATAACCTCTTACTTTTCTCCGGTGCTCTCCGCTTCCCGAACCAGGACACCCCAGCACACCCAGCCGCTCTATGGGGTTCCCGACGACTTGGTACGTTTGAGGATAGACAGGTTCGTCGAGCGGTTCGAGAGATTTTCGTTTCTTGAGGAGGACAAAATCACCCGGGGAAAGCTTCAGTCCCTTTATGGCAGGGTCGCCCCTGGAGGCCCCGGCAGGACGTCCGAACTGGTTCCCTATTACTCACGAAGCGAAATAGACTCTGGGGGGAGGCTCAGGGGGAAAAGGCTCGAGATCGCGTGGGTAGACCCTGTTGACGCGTTTTTTCTTCAGATTCAGGGCTCGGGTAAAATAAGGTTCGCAGACGGAGAGGAGCGGGTCGTGGGCTACGCCGCCCAGAACGGACACGATTACGTGGCAATAGGGAAATTTCTCTTCGAGTGGATTCCGAGGGAAAAAATGAGCCTCTGGGCCATAGAAAGCCACCTGAGATCCCTCTCCTACGCAGAGAGGATGAATATCCTTTACAAAAACCCCAGTTACATTTTCTTCCGCGGACTTCCGGGCAAACCCGAGACCTCTTTCGGAACGGAAGTTGTCGACGGCAGAACCATAGCGACCGACAAGGCTTTTTTCCCCAGGGGAGCTCTGGCGTTCATGGAGCTTGAGAGACCGGTCTTCGAAACTTCCTCTTCGGTCGAGCCGTCACAGTGGGAGCCGGTTTCCCGCTTTGTCATTAACCACGACAGCGGGGGGGCTATAAAAGGGGCCCGCCGCGTCGACCTTTTCTGGGGGGAGGGAAAAGATGCCTCCCGGCACGCGGGTGTGATGAAAAACTGGGGAAAGTTCTTCTATCTGGTGCCGAAAGGGGAATTCCTGACGGTGCTTAGGGAAAAAAACGGCGGGCAGGGCCAAGGAGGATGAGATGACCGACGAAAAAACACTTACATGTTCCCAGGGGTCTTCCCAAAGCGGAGAACATCTCTACGGAACCGCTCTTGAGGTGAAGGACTGGTTTTTGCTTGAGTACTCCAAGGTATGGAAAAGGGACGCTTTTCCGGAAAGCGCGCTGCCGGAGGAGGTAAAGGAGCATCTCGGAGGTTTTCTTTCGTCTTTTGAGGAATCCAGGATTCAGCTGATAGGAGGGCCGGGACCGAGCAAGGGGAATCTCGCTTTTTACTACGCCCATTCTTCTGAGGTTTCCCCGAAACTCTACAGATTCGAAATAGAAACATACGAAGACCTCCTCTCGATAGATCTCCCCGAGCTTGTCCGCACCGAAGAGATAGAGAAATTTTCCTGCGAAGAAACGCTCGTTCTGGTCTGCACCCACGGAGCCCACGACGGATGCTGTGCGGTCGCAGGGGCTGAAGTTTACAGGGAGCTTCTAAAAAAAGAGGGGATTTCTGCGTGGAGAACCAGCCATGTGGGGGGCCACCGCTTCGCCGCCAACATGATCATGCTTCCCGAGGGGATATATTACGGGAGGGTGAACGGCGGAAATCTCGATGATGTGGTTTCCTCTCACCTTCGCGGCGAGATATTTCTTGACTGCTTCAGGGGAAGGTCGTGTTATTCTCAGACTTCGCAGGTTTCTGACTATTTTCTGAGAAGGGAGATAGAAAAACTCGGCATTTACGACATAAGATGGGAATTCGAGAAAGACAACGAGGATTATACCGCGGTTGAGTTCGGAGTGGAGGGGGAAACTACGGTTTACAGCATAAACACAGTGGTCCTGAACAGTGGCGTAAAGATCCCGACGAGCTGCGATTCATCGGAAGTAAAGGGCATACCTCAGTTCTTTTTTTACAGCATCGTGCCCTAAGAGCCAAAGAAAAAGAAAGAAGAGGATTCATGATCGCCCTGCCTAGGGCGAAGCGCGCCGCTGTCCCAGAGATTTTGTAAAATCAAGAATTTCCTGCGAAAGGCGTATCGAGCTTTGCTCGTCGGGGATCAGAGTGTCCGTGACGAAAACACTTACTCCGAGTGCTTCTATGGCGGCCGCCTCTCCCGCATCCGAGCGGTCGATTACGAGCACATCCAGAAAATCGGCGTAAAGTCTGGCCACCTGGGTCGAAGAAGCCTCCATTCCGAGTCCTCTCATGAGCTTGTCCGCCGGACCTTTAAGGGGTTTTCCGCGCATAAGGGGGCTCACGGCGACCTTGAGTCCCGGCGCAGCGACTAGCCTTTCTCTCACTTCCTTTATCTCGAGTATGGGGCCTATGCTGATTATGGGATTGCTCGGGCATATGATCACCAGATCGGCGCCGTCTATCGAGTCAAGAAGCAGCGGGGCCGGAGAAGCCTCGCGCGCGCCCTTTATCTTGACTCCCCGCACCTCGGGGCGCATTGCGTGCTTTATGTAGTATTCCTGGAAGTGCATCTCGCCCGCGTCCGTCTCTATCCATGTCTCGACCCTGTCGTCGCTCATTGGCAGTATGCGCATTTCCCCGAGGCCGAAGCGCTGCGCTATCTTTGAAGTGGATTCGCTGAGGGTCCCACCCCCGTCGCTGACGGCTTTTCTGAACAGGTGAGTGGCGAGGTCCCTGTCCCCGAGCCCGAACCACGTCGGGAAACCGAACCTTGCGGCGGCGCCCAGAAACTCGAACGTGTCGCCGCGGAGTCCCCACCCTTTTTTTTCGTCTATGCTTCCCGAGAGCCTGTAGATTATGGTGTCTATGTCCGGAGAGACCCTCATTCCGTAAAGGTCCATGTCATCCGCAGTGTTAACTATTACGGTGAGTTCGGACAGGGGAATTATCCCCGTGAGTCCCTTGAGAAATTTCGCGGCTCCGCTTCCGCCGCCAAGCGCCGTTATCATCTGAGTTTCTCCGTGCCCCCGGATATTTCACCTGTAAGCTATTTGAGCCCCTTATCCGTGTCAAGCCGGGGACCGCACGGCCCCCTCCGGCAGCTTGAAAGTTGATACCGGCTCATATAGAGTTTAGTTCGTCTTTTCAAGGAAAACCCCGTTGGCATTCGATACCATAAAAAACAGACAGGGCCTTCTCACTAAAGCCCTGCTTCTTCTGCTCGCCCTTACCTTCGTTATCGGCTTCGGATACGTGGGAGGAATAAGCATAGGAGGGAGAGGCCCCAGCGGCGGAGCCGCGGTAGAGGTAAACGGGGACAAGGTTTCCCTCGCAGAGTTCTATAATCTCAGGGACTCGATGCTTGACCGCCTGCGCCGCAGCGACCAGGAGATCTCGGACGAGCTTTTCGAATACGTGAATTTTTCCGTGATCGACTCGCTGGTTAACAAGAAGCTTCTCGCCCAGAAGGCCGAGGAACTGGGGATCAAGGTAAGCCAGGAGGAGCTTTCAGACGCAATAAGAAACGATCCGGGGTTCCAGGTGGACGGCGCTTTCGTGGGGTTTGAACGCTACCGGGACTTTATTTCAAGGGGACTTAACCGCACCGTGAAGGATTTCGAGGATTCCTACAGGGAGGATCTCCTTGTGGAGAAGCTCGTTTCAGTTCTTGACAGTTCCGTAACGGCAAGCGACGAGGAGCTTTTAAGCATCTACAGGACGCGCGAGGAGAAAATCGACCTTCACTACGTCTCGTTTGCGGCCCGGGATTACCTTGAGGGCCAGAAACCGAGCGAAGAGGAAATCGCCCGGTATTACAGAAAAAACACCGATCTTTTCTGGGAGCCGGAGAAACGCGCGGCGCGCTACGTAAAACTCACTCCCGGGGATTTCACCGAGGATGCCGAGGTTTCCGACGAGGAAATCGAGGCCTACTACACTACTTACCCGGAGGAATTTCTTTCCAAAGGGACCCCGAAACCATTTGACGACGTAAAGGGGGAGATAAAAAAGCAGCTTGTAGAGGGCAAATCAAAGCTTCTCTACAACCAGTTCCTTGAGGAGTTTCTCCGGAAAAGACGTTCCTTCTCAGACCTTCTTTCCGAAAAAAGCTCGCTTGAGGTGAAAGAAACCGCGGAGTTTACTCTCGGAGGCGCGGGCGGAGACGTCCCCGGCGCCATAAGAAGAGAGGCCTTTTCTGTAAAGAAAAAGAAGCTTTCAAACGTGGTACTTCGGGATTTCACCTGGTTTTTCGAGGTAACCCGGGTTCAATCCTCGAAGCGGTCGGGAATTGAGTCCGTGCGCGGGGAGATTACCGAGGCCTTAAAAAGGGAAAAGGGCATCGATCGGGCCAGGGAATCCGCCGGGAACAGTCTCGCGAAAATAACCGCCTCGGGCAAAGGTTTCTCCGGGGTGACCAAGTCCATGGGTCTTTCGGTGGAGCGCACCGGTTTTTTCTCAAGGTCCGAGGATCCTCTGGACGTCGAATCGGGGGATTTCATTTCAGATGTATTCGGGCTGAGAAGCAACCGTCCTACCCCCAATCGTGTTTACAAGTCGGGGGAGACTTTCTACATAGTGTCGCTTGCGAAGACAAAGCCCGCCGACAGCGGGTACTTCGGGATCGAGAAGGATTCTCTTAGGCGCCAGGAGGTCTCGTTGCGAAAGATGCTTGTGGTTGAACGCCTGCTTGAGAACCTCAGAGAAAGCTCCAAGATCTCACCCAACAAGAACCTTCTTTCCCAAGGAGGATAATTCCCCGGGAAGTTTTCTTCCGAACGAGATGTAAATCCGGTATACTAAATCCTTAGTATTTTACTGTAGGCCTACCGTTATAATTCATGATAGTGAACCGCTGTCGAAGGAGAGCGAGTAGCTTCCCAGATCCGGTCGCGTGCTAGGAAAAACGGATCAAGAAACTTCAGATGAAAAGACAAATTTCTTTGGGGCCGTCTTTTTCCTGAACTTTCGCTGAACTCTTTAAGCCGATTTTTTATCATGGAGTTCCGGGATTATCGAAATCATTTTTTTGCGGTCACCGCCTCCTTCCATAAGATTTTTTTATTTTCTCTGAGAAAAAAAATTGACTTTTAGCAAATATCGTATAGCATTTAATCTTAACTGAACTAATAGTTCAGACGTTCTTTGACAACACCTTCAGGATTGGACTCGTCGAAGACCAAGCTTTTAGCTTGGTCGATGCGTACGCATCTTAACAGAAGCAGATGGCGAGGGTAGAGGGATCTTCATCTTTGAAACTTGTAGAAGATAGGTTCTCTCCCGGATCGTGTTATACCGGCGTTTAGGCGTGTGAGCCCTTGAGACCTGTGGAAGTATAGTTCGCATGATAGTATGCGACTGAAATAAGAGGATTGCGGAATTCGCTGTGTTTTTTTTCGGTCCAATCGCATGGCGACTGGGCGAGAATGCCCGAAAAATTTTGCCCAAGGAGGTGAGTAAAATGCTTTTAGATAAGCAGTTGTTAAAGAAGATGCTGAATACTCTCATAGAGCTAAAGGCGTCTATCCGTAACACAGCGGATTCCAGCGTTAATATCCGACTGGATGAGGTTATAGGCCAACTCCGGTCCATGATAGAAGGCAAAGAGCCTGAAGACGCGAACAAGATCTTGAATGGTCTTGGCAAGTTTTTGAAGATGCTACTAAGCATTGAGGCTTTGATAAGTTTCCTGTCTGATGATTAACGCAACAATCCTTTTTATTTTTTACAGCCTGATCATGAATCTTGGTGCAACTATAAAACAGTGTCGGAGTTTGCGTAAGATGACTCAGTCTCAGCTGGCCGATGCAGCCGGTCTGTCTGTTTCTCATCTTTGCCTTCTGGAAAAAAACGAGCGTCAGCCCAGTATTTCAGCTATAGAGTCAATAGCGCGAACTCTGGAAATACCTCTAAGCGTTCTTATTTTCTTGGCTGCGGAAAAAGAAGAAGTCCCCGAGTTAACAGCAAAGCATATTGAAGACCTGTCAAGACACATAATAGGTTTAATGAAATTACATGCCCAGAGATAGACATCCCGTTATAAACATTTCCCCTATCGCTAAGGTTTCCTCTCTGGCTTCATTACTTTCGATCAAGGAATCCGATTTGCTGTATATTGCCGCAAATGTGGATCGGTTTCACAGGCCGGGGAAGGAGCTTAAAAAAAGAAACGGGGAACCACGGCAAACCCATGACGCGGAGCAACGGCTGAAAATCATACATGGGAGAATTAACAACCGAATACTTAAAAAAGTCGATTACCCATACTATTTACAGGGTGGAATAGCAGACAAAAAACGGTCTCGAGGCTGTCGTGCTAACGCCATTATTCATTCCAGAAAGAAGTTGATTATCACTGAGGATATAAAGGATTTTTTCCCCTGTACAAGCAAAAGAATTGTTAAAGGAATTTGGCAATACTGCTTCCGATTTCATCCCGAAATAGCCGATATCCTGACCCGTCTGACCATCTACCAGAACCAACTCCCCCAAGGCTGGAAAACCAGTTCATACTTGGCGAACTTAGTATTTTGGGACAAAGAACCGGATTTGGTGTCTTTACTTGAGCAACGGGGTTATTCCTACAGCCGTTATATGGACGACATTACCGTATCAAGCGGGCATTATATAAACAACCACCAAAAGAACTACATAATATCAAAAGTTTACGAAATGCTTTTTTCCAAAGGGTTCGCACCAAAGCGCAGCAAGCATGAAATAGTCAGTCAGAGTCAGCGAATGGATATTACGGGCTTGGTGGTAAACAGGAAAAATCCGACGGTCTTAAAGAGCAAACGCAGGGGAGTGCGAGTAGGCGTATTCAAACTGGAGGAACTGCCAATAAATAATCGTTCAGATGCTGATTATCGTGAATGCTGGGAGCATTTGTCTGGATTGGTAAGTTATATAAGCGCTTACCATCCTAAAGAAGGTAAAAAGCTACGTGCTCGGTTACGTAATATAAAGCCGAATAGGTAGTATCTGCCAGAAGACTCTGTTTTCCTCCGAATTATTTTAGGGCATAATCAGCAGCAACTACCTTTCCTGCTATCTGTTTATGAATCAACATACTGCGTTCCTTTGTTTTTAACCTAGTACACAGCAATTAACTGTTCCCACCGGGAAGTTGTAAATCCTCTAGATATTGTGGTATAATTCAAACTGACCGGAAGGCCTTGATCGATAAGGAATCTTTTTCACGTACTGCCGAAAGCATCATCCCGGCAGCTTTCTTCAAGATTCTGGCCCTGTCAGGGCTTCTATAATACGCATGCGGGAGCTTTAACTTTCCCGGTTACGGCGAGGGGTTTGCGTAAAACGGGCGGCGGCGCGCGTGAACGCAGCGATGCCGGGCCGCGATTCTCCCATGAGAATTAAAGCACTTGAAATAGCAGGTTTTAAATCTTTTTACCTGAAGACGAGAATAGATTTCTCCGAGGGGATAACCGCGATAGTCGGTCCCAACGGCTGCGGAAAATCCAATATTCTCGATGCCATCAGGTGGGTAATCGGCGAACATAACCCGAGACAGCTGCGCGCGGGGGGCATGGAAGACGTTATCTCCAACGGGAGCGCCGAGCTCAAGCCCCTGGGCATGGCCGACGTGTCTCTGGTTCTCGAGGAGGTCGAGGGTTTCGGTTTCGAGGAAGTCAGAATCCGGAGGAAACTTTACCGCTCGGGAGAGAGCGAATACAGCATAAACGGGGTCAAATGCCGTCTCAAGGACATAACCGAGATGCTTCTTGACACCGGAGTGGGTGCGAGGGCCTATTCGATTGTCGAACAGGGCCAGGTTGAATCCTTCATACTGTCGAAGCCCGATGAGAAAAGAAAGTTCATAGAGGAAGTAGCGGGGATCGAGAAGTACAAACTCAGAAGAAAGGAAACCAGAAGCAGGATAGAGTCGACCAGGGAGAACCTCTCCCGCGTCCTTGATATGAAGCGCGAGGTCTCGGACCGTATTGAGGCCGTGGCGCTTCAGGCAAAGCGCGCCAGAGAATACGAGGAGCTTACCGGGCGGGCCCGCTCGCTTGAATTTGATGTTCTCTCGGCCAAGCTCTCAGGCTCGCGGCAGCGCAAAGAAGCGCTTCTTGAAAAAAAGCTCGGGGCGGAGCAGTTCGTTGTCTCGGCAGATACCGAGCTTGAGCAAAAGCGCGGACTGCTTCAAGAGGCGAAGGAGAAAAACTCCGTTTCAGGCCAGGATCTGGGTTCCCTTGAGAAGGAGATCTACGAGCTTCGGGCACAGAAAAGGGAAAACGAGTACCGCAGGGCCTCGATCGAACGGGAGATCACCGGGATTTCAAGCTACGTAGGGAACATTGAAGCCGAGATAGAGAGCCTCGGGCGCGAAGTTTCGGAGATGGAGGAGAGAAGCAGCCGCGCCGGGCTCCAGTCAGAGGAGCTTAAGAACACGCGTCTTTCTGCTTCCGAGGAAATTTTGCGCGAGGAACAGAACCTCGTGACCTTAAAAAGCGAATGGGAGCAGGACAAAAAGGAACTTGAAGAAACTGCAGACCTGGTCTCTGACGTGATGACCAGAAGAAGCTCGCTTGGAAGCACGATAGGCGCTTTCTCAAAGGAGCTTGAGGAGCTTGAGGAGAAAAAAGAGGCACTTGAGGGGGAGGCTTCCGCCTTGGGACTTGAAAAGCTCGAGTGCGAGAAAAGACTTGCTTCGCTTCGCCGCCGGGAAGGGGAAATAAAAGACGAATTCACCTCGGCCGTCAAGGAAAAAGAAGAAATCGATTCGCGTCTTTACGACCTCAGGGTTGAGCATGAGAAGAAACTCGGCGAACTGAGGGGTCTTGAAGGCAGGAAAAAAGACTGCGTCTCTAGGGTGGAGGCCCTTAACAAAATACAGAGCAACTACGAATGGCTTCCTGACGCCACGCGCAAGTTCGTGCTCGAGCGCAAGCAAAGAGGAGTGCTGGGGGTTGTTTCCGATTTCGTCTCCGTCCCGAGAAACTACGAAAGAGCGGTCGAGGCGGCCTTCGGGGAAAAACTCAACTGGATAGTGGTCGAAGGGAGCACGGAGGCGGTCGCCGCGGTCGAGCTTCTAAGGGAGTTTGATGCGGGAAGGGGAACCTTCATACCGGCAACCGACCGGTTCGCGGCAAACGGCTCGGGCAATGGAAACGGGAGTGTCAACGGAAGCGGCAAGCCGGATGCGACCTCCCTTAACAGCCTCCTTGACGTGAAAGTGATAGAGAAGAGCCTTGTTGACTCGATGCTGCAGGAAGTTTACATCACTTCCGATCTGCGGGAAGCCATCAGTCTTAAGGACCGGACGGGAAACGGCGCGTGCTTCGCCACCCTCGAAGGGGACTACGTCGATTCCCACGGGGCCGTGACGGGCGGAAAATCCCTGGCAGGGGTGTTTGAGAGAAAAAGGGAAATCGAGGAGCTTGAGGGGCAGACACAGACCCTTTTGGCCGACATAGAGAAACTGGAGTCTGTCTGCAGGACGCTTAGAGAGGAGATGGATGCGCTTGAGAGCCGCCGGGGGCAGGTAGAGGAACTTCTTCGGCGCTGCGAGATAAGCTCGGTTGAGAACGCAAAGGACCGCTCGAACGCAGAGACCAGGATAGAAGAGCTGGGGGCGAGAATCGGGAACCTTGAGGTGCAGCGCAACGAGCTCGAGCGCAAGCTGGGGAGCAAAAACCGCACCGTCGAGGAGATGGAGTCGCTTATAGAGCAGCTTGACGGTCAAAGAAGCGCCCTTGAATCAAAATACGGGGAAATCGAAAAACGGGCTCTCGGGTTTGCCGAGGAGGAAAAAGCTCTTCAGGAGAAAGTGACGAAGCTCAGGATAGAGAACGCCGGGGTTCTTGAAAGGGAAAAGGCCCTTGAGCACGAGATATCGGAAGCCGAGAGAATAAAGGCGGTTATAAACGAGAAGCTTTCCCTTAGAACAAAGGATGGGGAACTTAAAAAACAGGAGAGCGAAGCGCTTGCCCTGTCGAGACGCCAGGCGGAAGAGGAGTTTGAGAAGATCTGCAGCGACCTAGGCTTAAGAGAAGAGTCCTTCGGGGAACTTAGGGAAAGGGTGTCGCACTACGCAGAGGATCTCCGCAGAAGCGAAGAGGAATTCGAGGCCGCATCACAAGAACTTTCCTCGCGAAGAGAGCGGCTTGCCTCGGCCCAGGCGCAGCTTGAGCGTGCGGAGGATGAGTTTGAGTATCTGAGCGAACGGTACGCGGAGACATTCGGCGATGCTACGCCCGATGCCTCGCAAAGCCCGAATCTCTCCCATGTTTCGATACCCGATGCGGAGAGGGAACTTAAGACGCTTCGGCGGCGCGTAGAGAATTTCGGTCCCGTGAACCTGCTTGCGCCCGAGGAATACGAGCAGCTTGAAGAGAGAAACGGGTTTCTCCAGCGCCAGACCGATGACCTCGCCCGGGCGCTTGATTACCTCGAAGGCGCTATAAGGAAGCTTGACAGGGAGTCAGTTTCAAGGTTCCGGGAGGCGTTTGAGACCGTAAACGGGAAATTCAGTGAAACCTTCTGCAAGCTTTTCGAAAACGGAGAGGCTCGCCTTGAGCTTACAGACCCCAGGAACCTGCTTGAAACCGGAGTGGAGGTCATGATCAGGCCCGGAGGAAAGCGCTTCCAGCCGATAAACCTGCTCTCGGGAGGGGAAAAGGCGCTTTCGGCCATAGCGGTCATAATCTCCGCATGCCTGGTAAAGCCCGTTCCCTTTGTGTTCCTAGATGAAATAGATGCCGCGCTTGACGAAGTGAACACGGTAAGATTCAACAAGATCCTGAGCGAGATAGCGGCCCATTCCCAGGTGGCCGTCATCACGCACAACAGAAAAACCATGCACGAGGCTGACGCGCTTATAGGAATAACCGCGGACGGTACCGCCGCTTCGAGGGTCGTAAGCGTGAAGCTTGACGCCTGAATCCAGAAATTCCTTGTCTATTTCCCACGGATTATTAGACTGTTTTAGGAGGGTTGTTCCCGGACGTTCCGGGAACCGCTAGCTAAAGGAGACCGCTTCGGCGCATGATTTCTTACGTCCTGAAAAAGATAGTCGGCTCGCAGAACGAAAGAGAGGTAAAGAGGCTCGGCGTTCTGGCAGAGAGAATAAACACCCTTGAAGAAACGCTGGTTAAGGTTCCCACAGCGGAACTTCGCGCAAAGACCTCGCAACTCCGGGAACTGATACACTCCCGTGTCGGCACAAACGGAAACCCGTCCGACGAGAAATATTTTGCCGAGATGGAAAGGGTTCTTGAGGATATCCTGCCGGAGGCGTTCGCCGCTGTGAGGGAAGCGTCGAGAAGAACGATAGCCATGAGGCATTTCGACGTTCAGATGATAGGGGGGATGGTTCTTCACAGAGGCAGGATAGCCGAGATGAGAACCGGGGAAGGAAAGACACTGGTCGCCGTCCTGCCCCTTTACCTAAACGCCCTCACCGGGCTCGGTTCCCACCTTATCACCGTGAACGATTACCTGGCCGCCAGGGATGCCACCTGGATGTCGCCGATTTTTATGGTCCTGGACATGAAGGTGGGAGTTATAAATCACGACGCCTCCTACGTGCTTGCCTGGGAGGACCCCAAGCGGGCCGAAGAGTCGATAGAGAAAAACCTGACCGCGTGGCCAAACGAGTATCTGGCAAACGACGTTCTTCCCGAAAAAAACCTCGACATCATAAATTCCTTCAAGACCTGCCTTGAGCCTTCAACTAGGCAGGATTCCTATCAGGCGGATATTACCTACGGCACCAACAACGAGTTCGGTTTCGACTACTTGCGCGACAACATGAAGTTTTCCCTTGAGAGCTACGTTCAGCGCGGCCACAATTTCGCCATAGTGGACGAAGTCGACAGCATTCTCATAGACGAGGCTAGAACCCCGCTTATAATCTCGGGGCCTTCGGAAGACTCGACCGATCTTTACTACAAGGTGGACAAGGTGGTGAAGACGCTCTCCGGGAAGACCGATTTCACGGTGGACGAGAAAACAAGGCAGGTGGATCTTACCGAGGAGGGGGTTTCCAAGGTGGAGAGGGCGCTTGACGTCCCGAATCTCTACGACCCCGTCAATCTCAAGGTTCTCCACCATGTTAACCAGTCGCTTCGCGCCAATGCCCTTTTCAACCTCGACGTCGACTACATGATGCAGGACGGGAAGGTGGTGATAGTCGACGAGTTCACGGGAAGGCTCATGCCGGGGCGCAGATGGAGCGACGGGCTTCACCAGGCGGTTGAGGCCAAGGAAGGGGTGGAAATCGAAAGCGAGAACCAGACGATGGCTACCATAACCATCCAGAACTATTTCAGGATGTACAGAAAGCTTGCCGGCATGACGGGTACCGCCGACACGGAAGCGTTTGAGTTCAGCCACATATACGATCTTGACGTCACCGTGATACCGACCCACAAGCCGCTTATAAGGAAGGATTACGAAGATGTTGTCTACAGGACCGAGCGCGAGAAGTTCAACGCCGCGTGCGCTGAGATAAAGGAAATGAATTCCGCCGGCCGGCCGGTGCTTGTCGGCACATCATCGATCGAGCAGTCGGAAAAACTGGGCGCCTACCTTGAGAAGATGGGTCTTAGCCACAACGTGCTTAACGCCAAGCAGCATGGGAAAGAGGCCGAGATTGTCGCCCAGGCGGGCAGGATAGGAGCCATAACCATAGCGACCAACATGGCGGGGAGGGGAACTGACATACTGCTCGGCGGAAACCCCGAGTTCCTTGCAATGGATATTCTCAGGAAAGAGTTCAGGGTCCAGCCCGAGGAAGCAGATCCAAAGCAGTACGAGGAAGCGCTTTTCGAGGCGAAATCGATCTGCGATTCTGAAAAGGAGAAAGTTAAGGAACTCGGCGGGCTTCATATCCTTTCGGTCGAAAGACACGAGGCGAGGAGGATAGACAACCAGTTTAGGGGAAGAGCGGGAAGGCAGGGAGATGACGGATCTTCAAGATTCTATGTTTCCCTTGAAGACGACTTGATGCGCATTTTCGCCTCGGAGAGGATAACGGGTGTCATGGACAAGCTCGGGTGGGAGGAAGGAGAGCCGATTGAGCACTCGATGATAAGCAAGTCGATTGAGAACGCCCAGAAAAAGGTCGAGGGAAGGAATTTTGACATCCGCAAACATCTCCTGAGATACGATGATGTTCTCAACACTCAAAGGGACGTCGTCTACAGGCAGCGCCGCGAGATTCTCGAGGGCGGTGAGAGCCTGAGAGAGATAGTTTTTACGTCTTCAGAAGATATCGTTCGGGAATCCGTGGGCAGTTACCTGGCAGGGCGGGAAGACCGCCCGGAATCTGATTTCTCCGAACTCTGCGAAGTTATCGGGAGGATTTTCGGAACGGAGATCGAGATAGAGGCCTCCGGCAAGGCGGACGGCGAAGTCATAACGGAAGAAGTCACCGGAAAGCTGATCGCCGCATACCGGGAAAAAGAGGAGAGGATAGGTTCTGAAAACCTCTCGCAGGTCGAACGCTACGTCATGCTTCAGCACATAGACTATCTATGGAAGGACCATCTTCTTAACATGGATCACCTGAGAGAAGGGGTGGGACTCAGGGGATACGCGCAGAAAGACCCCCTCCGGGAATATACAAAAGAGGGCTTCGACATGTTTGCCCTCATGATGGACAAGTTCAGGATGGACGTTTGCTCCAATCTTTTCAGGATACAGCCCGCGAGCGAAGAGCAGATCGAGGAACTTGAGAGAAGAAGGGAGCTTGAGGAGAAGAAAATGGTGCTCGGGCGGGGAGAAGGGGCTGAAGAAAAGGCCAAGACCCCGGTCAGGAGAACGCAGAAGAAAGTCGGTCGGAACGACCCGTGCCCCTGTGGCAGCGGCAAGAAATACAAAAAGTGCTGCGGTCGATGATAATATTGGATAAGGTGTCTTAATGGCTGGAAAAATCTACATTCGCAGGGGAAGAGTTCCGTTTTTCTCCCTGCCCTTCATCGCGCTTTTCGTGATCGTGGCCGTTTGCCTTTTCGCGTTTTTCGGCGTTCTGGCACTGGTTGCGCTAGGAGTGCTCGGAGCGGGGGCCTCGCTTTTGAGGAAGCTGTTTCCGGGTAGGGGCAGAAAAGCCGATCCCCGCGTGGGCGGACCTGAAGGAGATACCATTACCCTCGGAGAGGATGATTACGAAATAAGAGATGCGGACTAGCTTTCCCGGACGGTGCGAGGAGCTCGCGTCAGAGTGCCTTTTCTATTTCCCCCGCCAGACTCAGGTCCTTTTCCGTGATTCCGCCTTCGCTATGGGTTGAAAGGGTGATGGAAACCTTGTTCCACCGTATGAGGATGTCGGGGTGGTGGTCTGCCCTTTCTGAGAGAAGCGCGACCTTGTTCACAAAACCCATGGAATCGACGAAATTTCTGAGAACAAACGTCTTTTCTATTTCTTCTCCCTTCTTCTGCCAGCCCTGAAGGCCCTCGAGCGCGGAAGAAATTTCTTTTTCGGTTAAAAGTGCCATATATTTTCTCATTATATATTAACCGGGAGGAGTATTCCATTGAGCGAACCCGAAGTTTCGCCGAGTGTCGTTTTCATAGGTGTCGGAGCCAACCTCGGCCCCGTGCGCGAGAATTTCACCCGCGCGCTGAGGAGTATAGAAAAGCGCGCGCGCGTGGTGGCAGTATCCTCCCTTTACGAATCGGATCCCGTGGGACCGCAGGATCAGCCGAAGTTCACAAACGCTGTCGTTAAGGCGGAAACGGAACTCTCTCCTTTTGAGCTTCTTGATTACCTCAAGACAATCGAAAGGGAGATCGGGAGGAAAAAAACGAAGAGGTGGGGACCCAGGGTGATAGATCTTGACATAATCTTCTACGGAGACCTTGTAATAACCACGGATTCCTTGGTAATTCCTCACCCGAGGGCCCACGAAAGAAGATTTGTCCTTGAGCCCATGCTCGAGATAGACCCGGCCGCCTGGCATCCTGCAAAGAACATGGCGGTAAGGGATATATGTTCCGGCCTCGGGGATTCGCAGGCGATTTCGAAAACCGATGGCCCCGAGGTGCTTCTCTGACCCGGGTTTGGGGCTACTCGCCCAGCACCAATATCTCCGCCGCCTCAAGCGTGTTCCAAAGAAGCATGGTTATGGTCATCGGACCCACCCCGCCGGGAACGGGGGTTATGTAAGAGGCTTTTTCCTTTACGTCCTCAAAGTCAATGTCGCCGATGATCTTTCCGCTCTCGTTCCTGTTGATTCCGACATCGATTAAAACGGCTCCGTCCTTTATCATCTCCTTTTTTATGAATTGCGGATCTCCTATTGCGACTATCAGTATGTCCGCCATGGTGGTTATAGACGAGAGGTTTTGAGTTTCGATATGGGCTATGGTGACGGTGGCGTCCCTGTTGAGCATCAAGGCCGCCGCGGGTTTTCCAACTATGTTGCTTTTTCCCACGACCACTACGTGCTTGCCCAATATCTCTATGCCGTAGTAATCGAGAATTTTTTCTATTCCGTACGGGGTGCAGGAGATAGCGCTAGGATTTTCCTGGAACAGTTTTCCGATGTTCTCGGGATGAAATCCGTCGACATCTTTGTCAGGAGACACCGTTCTTATCACTTTTGCTTGGTTCATATGGATCGGAAGGGGAAGCTGTACCAGTATGCCGTGAATCTTTTCATCCGAGTTGAGGCGCTCGATCAGCGAAAGAAGCTCCTCTTCAGTGGTTTCCTCCGGAAGATTGTATTCTTCTGAAAGCATTCCACATCTTCCGCACGCCCTTCTCTTGTTCCTCACGTATATTTCGGACGCGGGATCGTCGCCGACCAGAATGGAAGCAAGACCGGGCATTACTCCCGTGCGGTCTTTAAGTTCCTGGGTCCTTTGGATGATCCATTCTTTAATGTCTTGAGAGACCTTTTTGCCATCCATGATTTTAGACATGTTCAGTTTCCTTTTTTTCGAAAGATGGCTGGTTGGAAAGTTGTTAGTATAATCGACTCCAGCGGGTTAATCCACATTGGACCGGATTTATCTGGATAGTGTCTGCCGGAGAAGTCCTTGCAGCGCCCCGGCGGGAAGTCGGCCCGATCAGAGCCGAATCTTGGGAAACGTTATCAATAACCCAAAACGCTGTAGTCGCCGTTTATGATCAGACGAATGGAGACGTAGAGCCCCAGTAGCGCGAAAAGCACCCATGGAGAATTCATCCCCCAGATGTAGATGTACATATCCCCTCGGCTGATTCGGGTTTGTCGATTGGCCGAGAAGAAGCTGACCCAATAAACTGAGGTCATGTACGTCAACTGCCAGAACAGTATTACTCCGACGATGCCCGCAACAGGGGCGGACAAAATATCGAAGGTGAAGGCAGCGTAGAGAATCAACGTCGGGATCGGGGTCACGAAGCCGTTGGCAACATCCACGCTGTAACCGTATGTACGCCGGTCTGCGTAGGAACCGTCGAACTGGGAATACGTCGCCCAGACATCCGCCCATACCGTTGGCGACAATACCTTCGTCAACGGAATCTTTGTGGTAAGGAATTCGGTGGATGGTTTTCGGCTCGTTTCCCGCCAGCGCTTGCGCCAATATTCGGTGCGCTGCTCGATATAGTCGCGTCTGAGAAACAGGCACACTTCCCAATAGCAGATCACCAGATTAATCGAAAGGAACAGAATCAACAGGGCATGAATAACGTTGAAATCCCCGCGGGTCCAGTAACGTGCGCCAATGCCCGCTAAGGTCAGAATCGCGATAACCAGCACTGTGAACAGCATCGCCGAAATTGCCAGCCTGACCCGGCGTGCCTTGGGTTCGGAATGCGCTCGGTCGGTTCGGTTTTGGGGCATGTGTTCTGATCCTCGCAAAAAGTCCGGCGTTACAACTCGCCACATTATACCCTTCGAAGCGTCCCACGTCTTGGACAAATGTGCTGTGCTCCGGATGGACACTTTCTATAGGGAAATTATATACAATAGTCAAAAAAACTTGATTTCCCTGCTGAAATTGTTCATCCAGTGAGATTCATATGCTGAAACATTTTTTGTTAATCTGCCTGTTATGCATTCCTGCAACTGTCTGGATGCTCTACAAACCAATGCGGGTTATTGTCCCTGAATTAAATGGAGTTTCATGTATCGGTGAGGATATTTGCACTGACAATGCGTTGCGCTACGAGGAAGCGATTGCATTATATGAGGAAGCTTATGAATTCATGGACTTAAAGATGTAATTACCAATGGTTTCAATCAGTGGGAGGAGAAAATCTGTGGCAAAAGGCGGGAAAGCTGTAACGATGCGCAACAGGCAAAATCGTTTAGCCTTGTGGTTCAGGTTTTTCCGAGGTGATTAAGGGGCCCGTGGCCCTTTCCTATCTCCAGAGAGTTTCTTATCGCTTCCGTCACAAAGGCTTTTGAATTCTCAAGGGAAACCGGAAGAGACATTCCCTTCGCCAGAAAAGCGCACACGGCCGCCGAAAAGGTGCAGCCGGTTCCGTGGGTGTTCTTCGTCTCGATTCTCTCGCTAACCAGTTCTTTGAATGTTTCTCCGTCGAAAAAAAGATCTACCGCCGGGTGATCTTTTGCGAGATGGCCCCCTTTTACAAGAACCGCTTTCGCTCCAAACGAGTAGATCTTCTCGGCTGCGGTCTTCATATCGCTTATGCCGCTTATGCTAACAGAACTCAGTATTTCTGCCTCGGGTATGTTCGGAGTCACTATGAGCGCCCTTGGGATAATCTCTTTTTTTAGAAGTTCCGTTGAGTCTTTTAAAAGAGTGGTTCCGCCTTTTGAACTCATCACGGGATCGACAACGAGCTTTTCAATTCCATAGAGGTCTATTTTTTCCGCCACGATCTCAATGATTTTTTCATTGGAAAGCATTCCGAGCTTCGCCGCGTCGCAGCCTATATCGCTCATCACGGCGTCAAACTGCAGTCCCACAAACTGCTCGGGAAGATCATGGATCGCGCTTACCTCCAGGGTGTTCTGGGCGGTAACGGAGGTGAGCACGGAAAGTCCGTACACTCCCAAAGCAGTGAAAGTTTTAAGGTCAGCCTGGATCCCTGCCCCTCCTCCTGAATCGGACCCGGCAACGGTAAGCGCTCTTGGGATTTTTTCCGCCACGTAAGGATTCTACAAATTCACCTGTTTTTTTACAAACCCGGACAAGGGCTTCTCTGCCAAGGGTCTTTACTGGAATTGAAAACTGTTTTCAGTTGTATATAATTTCCCTTCACGCTAAACGATCGTTTAAGGAGATAGAGTCATGAGCGAAGATATTTTCAGACCGGATTTGTTTACAACCGACGATGAGGGCAGAGTGAGGCTGATTGCGGGTTACTGCAAGGAATCCGACAACTGGACCTTCCCTAGGTACCTTGCGGACCCAGTGAGTTTTTCAGATGACGTGGAAGAGAGACTTCTCAGCCCAACAGGCATTCTGCATTCCTTTACAGTTGTAAGAAGAAGCATGCCGGAATTCACGGTGCCCTATGTTCTAGCTCTTGTTGATTTTCCGGAAGGCGTGAGGGTCATGGCGCAGGTTGAAACCGAAGATCCTGATTCTCTTGAGTTCGGAGAGGAGATGGGCATTACGGTAGGGGTGATAAAGAAAGCGCCAGACGGAACGGATGTCAGTTCCTACAAGTTTATCCCGGTAAGGGAGAGCTCCTGATCAGCCGATCTCATTGATCGTTTCCCTAAGGGTTTTTTCCACGGTTTCCCTTATTTCCGCGAGTCTTGATTCCGTCTGAGCTTCAAAACGAAGCACCAGGGCTGGCTGGGTGTTGGATGCCCGGAGAAGGCCCCATCCGTCCGGATACTCAACCCTGACTCCATCTATGTCAACCACTTCGTTTTGCTCCCCGAGTTTTTTCTTTACCGCTTCCGTTACCTGAAACTTGATTTCATCGGGACAATCCACTCTTATCTCCGGGGTTGCGAAGGTCTTAGGTAGTCCTGTAAGCAGTTCCGAGGCCTTCTTTCCCGTTTTCGAGAGAATTTCAAGAAACCGAAGTCCAGCGTAAAGAGCGTCGTCGTATCCGAAAAACCTGTTTTTAAAGAAGATGTGGCCACTCATTTCTCCACCGAGTTCGGCACCCTCCTTTTTCATCTTGTCCTTGATTACCGAGTGGCCGGTTTTCCACATGATGGGATTTCCGCCGGCTTCCCGTATCTTGGAGAAAAGATTTCCTGAACACTTAACGTCCCCTATTATGGTCGCTCCCGGGTTCGTTTCGAGAAGATCGAGCGAATAGACAAGTAGCAGCATGTCTCCGCTCATTGAGTTTCCCTGCTCATCGACGATTCCTATCCTGTCCGCGTCCCCGTCAAACGCCAAGCCCACGTCGAGACCGGCTTCCACGATCTTTTTCTTTATGTCGGAGAGGTTCTCCTCGACCGTGGGGTCGGGGTGGTGGTTCGGAAAATCCCCGTCGGGGTCCATGTATAGCTCATGAACTTCGCAGCCGAATCTTCTGAGTATCTGCGGGCAGGCCACTCCGGCGGTTCCGTTGCCGCCGTCGGCCGCGACTTTTATCCCCGGTTCTATATGAAGATTCTCCTCGAAAAATTCAAGGTAGCTCTCAATTATATCTGCCTGTTTCTTTCTGCCCTTCCCTGTTTTGAACTTTCCCTCTTCGACCGATTCTCTTATTTTCTGTATGCCTTCGCCGAAAAGGGAGTTCTGCCCGACGCACATTTTAAGCCCGTTGTACTCAGAGGGATTGTGGCTGGCGGTTACCATCACCCCGCCGTCAACGCCTGAGGTAAAGGTGGAGAAATAAACCATCGGGGTCGTTACCATTCCTATGTCGACCACGCTAACGCCGGTTGACGTTATTCCTTCGCAGAGCGCGTCCCGAAATGCCGGGGAAGACTTCCTGCAGTCGTATCCAACGGAAACCTCCGATCCCCCGTCCTCGGCCACCATGGTTCCGTAGGCTTTTCCGATTCTCTCGACGACCTCTTCTGTGATGCTCTCCCCCGCTATGCCCCTTATGTCGTATTCTCTGAATATAGCTTTGTCGGGAATCAACGTTAACGTAACTCCTTTATTTTTTAAGCCCTTAATTATAATATCCCCGGGGATTTATAAAAGGCGTTCTTCTTGACTTTAGTTTTTCGAGTCTTATCATTTCCTTCCATGGTTTCTCCCTCCTATGAACAGTTCCTAGAGAACCTCGAACACGGGAATCTCGTACCCGTATGGGAGGAAGTTCTGGCCGATTACGACACTCCGGTTTCGGTTTTCAGGAAGATAGACTCGCCCGGTTACTCCTTTCTATTCGAAAGCGTGGAGGGCGGAGACAAGTGGGCGCGCTACAGCTTTCTGGGCACGGAACCCTCGGTGGTATTCCGCTCGAAGGGCCAAAGCATCGAGATAATGTACTCGGACGGGGAAACCGAAACGTTCACGGGCGACCCGATTCTGGCGTTGCGGGACCTGCTTTCACGATACAGGCCGGTTTCTTCGGAGGAACTTCCGAGATTTCACGGTGGGGCAGTCGGTTACTTCGGTTACGACATAATCAGATTTATAGAGGATATTCCCGATACCTCTCCTGATGAGCTCAAGGTCTGGGACTCCGTTTACATGGTAATGGATACCGTTTTGGCATTTGATAACGTTACGAGCAAGATAAAGATCATCTCAAATGCCTATGTTCCCGACATTAAAAATGCGAGGGAGGAGTACGAAAAATCCCTTACGAAAATAGCCGAGCTTAAAAGCAGGCTTAGAAATTCGCTTAGCGAAAGGTTTACCAACGGTATTCCTCAAGATGTTGGCGAGGAAAAATTCAAGATCGAATCCAATTTCGAACCCGCACACTTCAAAGATGCGGTTCTCAGAACCAAGGAGTACATAAAATCAGGGGACATAATACAGGCAGTGATCTCCCAGAGATGGAAGACGGACCTGAGGGTCGATCCTTTCGATCTCTACAGGGCGCTCAGGATACTAAACCCTTCTCCGTACATGTTTTTTCTGAGGATGGGTGACGAGATACTCACAGGATCTTCTCCGGAGGTGATGGTAAGGGTCGAGGGGGAAAGAATCGCAAGCCGTCCGATAGCCGGGACGCGGCCGAGAGGAAAAACCGTCTCCGAGGACGAAAGCCTCGCGGCCGAACTCATTGCGGACCCCAAGGAGAGGGCCGAGCACATAATGCTCGTTGATCTCGCGAGAAACGATCTGGGAAGAGTTTCCAACACGGGCTCGGTCAAAGTGGACGATTTCATGATCGTGGAGAGATATTCCCACGTGATGCATATAGTTTCGAACGTGACGGCTCTGATTGCCGAGGGAGTGGATGCCTTTGACGTCATAAAGGCGACTTTTCCCGCGGGCACTCTTTCCGGAGCGCCGAAGGTAAGGGCAATGGAGATAATCGAGGAAACCGAGCCGACGACGAGAGGAGCATACGGGGGATGCGTCTGCTACTTCAGTTTTTCGGGCAACATGGACAGTTGCATAACCATAAGAACGTTCGTGATAAAAGACGGCAAAATCTACATACAGGCGGGGGCTGGCATAGTGGCAGATTCGGATCCTGAAACCGAGTACCAGGAAACGGTTAACAAGGTAAAGGCCTTGGTGAATTCGGTTGAGCTTGCGGAGGAGGGACTCTGATGACCGGGAACAAAAGGAAAGTGATTCTGATGATTGATAATTACGATTCCTTTACCTACAACTTGGTCCACTATCTGGGGGAACTCGGTCAGCAGATCGAGGTGAGGAGAAACGACAGTCTTGATTTGGGTTTCGTGGATGATCTTGACCCCGACATAATCGTAATCTCTCCCGGGCCCTGCACTCCCAAAGAGGCCGGGCTTTCGGTCGACATAATAAAAAGGTATGTCGGGGAAAAACCCATTCTCGGCGTCTGCCTGGGTCACCAGGCGGTGGGCTATGCATACGGGGCGAACATAATCCGGGCAGAGAGGCTTCTGCACGGAAAAACTTCCCCGATCCTTCACGACGGAAAAACCATCTATAAGGATCTTCCAAATCCCTTTGAAGCTACGAGATACCATTCACTTCTGGTGGAAGAGGCATCCCTTCCGTCCGACTTCGAAATTTCCGCTTGGACCAAGGAGGGTGAAATCATGGGGATAAGGCACAGAGAACTTCCTGTTGAGGGCGTTCAGTTCCACCCCGAGTCCATCCTTACGGAGTGCGGGAAGGATCTTCTAAGAAACTTTATCGATTGCTATGGGTAAAGCCGATACGGCTTTCCCTTTTTTCCCTGCTTGAGAACCCCTTTCGACTTATTAACATATTTAGAGCATAAGACTGCATTTTGACCAGCTTTTTCCCCAAATGCGGTCCTGAACCGAAAAAGCGGTTTACGGTCTGTTTTTACTTGACCACATTTCAGTGTGAGCGCAAAGTTCTGAAGGAGTTAAGTCTGTTAAGCCATGTCTGAGTTGGTTAAACAAAGAGAAGTTTTAAGAGAGCGGGATTCGAGTCCGTTTCGCAGGAGGTCAGATGGGCCTTCTGGTTGAAGCTTTCATTTTTCTGCTGGCGACGATTGTTGTTGTTCCTGTCTGCCGTAAGTTCGGATTGAGCAGCGTGCTTGGCTACCTGCTTGTTGGATTGCTGATCGGTCCAGGCGTGTTCGGGCTTGTGGGCAATGCAACGGAAGTTCTGCACTTCGCTGAGTTTGGAATCGTTCTGTTGATGTTTCTCATCGGTCTCGAACTTCGTCCGCATCGTCTCTGGACCATGCGGAGATTTCTCTTCGGGCTGGGTACAACCCAGATCCTTATCACCTCAGTCGTCATTGCGGTGTTCTGTTTCATGTTGCTGGGGATGGGGACGCCTGCGTCAATACTGATCGGGTTCTCTCTTGCTCTTTCAAGTACGGCATTTGTCGTGCAGTGGCTCGGGGAGCACAGGGAATTCAACAGGCCCCATGGACGTGCGGCTTTCGGCACGCTGCTTATGCAGGATGTCGCCGTTATCCCTGCAATAGCCTTAATAGGCATCTTGTCTTCTAAGCCCGGGGATTCGGCGTCGTTGAACTTGCTGCTTCTTATCGCTGTTGTGGCTGGATTCGTGGTTGCTCGGTTTACGCTTCGCCCCGCCCTGCGTTTTGTTGCCTCCACGGGAATCCATGAACTTTTCACGGCCGCCGCGCTTACGCTTGTGACAGGCGCCGCCTTGGCGATGCATAGCATCGGTTTTTCAATGGGGCTCGGGGCTTTCGTGGCGGGCGTTATGGTTGCCGATTCTGAGTATCGCCACCAGCTTGAAGCGGACGTAATGCCCTTTAAGGGGCTGCTTGTGGGTCTTTTCTTCATTGCGGTCGGCATGTCGGCCAACCTGGGTTTGTTGATCAGCAAGCCGCTTTTGATCGTCGGACTGACTGCGGTTCTCATGGTCGTAAAGTCGCTCGTTATATACCCGCTTGCCAGATTGCAGGGTCTTAGGCACGATGAAGCGGTAAGGACAGGACTTGTGCTTTCCCAGGGCGGGGAGTTTGCCTTTATTCTGTTTACAATAGGCGTTTCGGCGCAGCTTGTAGATCAATTCGTGGTCGATATTGCCGTTTTGGTGGTAACGTTGTCAATGGCGGCAACACCTTTTCTCGTTGCGCTCGGTTCCCGGTTCGGTGCCGAAAAGGACAGTGCACCCGCTCCTTTAGAGGAAACCCATGGATCGCAAAATTCCGTTATCATCGTAGGGTTTGGTCCGTTCGGCCAGACCGTAGCTCGGATACTGACCATACTTGAAATTCCATTCACGGTGATTGAACTCGATCCCAAGAGGGTTGACTTCGTTCGTCAGTTTGCAAGCGAAACATACTATGGCAACGCGTCGAGCCTGCGGGTTCTGCTATCTGCTCATATTGACCGAGCTCCTGCGATCGTCGTGGCGATCGACGATGTCGAATCGTCTCTGAAAATAGTCAGTCAGGTATCTAATTCCTTTCCGAACCTTAAAATTATGGCGCGCGCTAGGAATCGTTTTCACGAAATAAAGCTCCGCGAGCTTGGAGTGACCTCCGTGATTCGCGAGACTCTGCTTTCAAGCCTTGCTCTTTCAACCCAACTGCTTGAGCATCTGGGGTTACCCCAGTCCGATGCGGCGGAGATAATCCAAGCTTTTCGGGAACACGATGCCCAAGCTCTGGATAATCAGATGGCGGTTTACCACGATAAAACCGGGTTTCCTGAAGATGTGTTTGATACGACGCAGGAACTAAAGGAATTGTTCAAGGAAGATAAAAAAACCAGTCTGCGCGTCGAAAAGAAAACTTGATTAGTTTTTTACAAACTTGGGTGTTAGGCACCTACCAGAGTTTGCATATGTTGCTTCAGTTTTTCGGGCAACATGGACAGCTGCATAATCATAAGAGCGTTAGTTATAAAAGACGGTAAAATCTACATATAGGCAGGAGCCGGTATAGTGGCAGATTCGAATCCAGAAACCGAGTACCAAGAAACGGTTAACAAGGTAAAGGCCTTGGTGAAGTTGGTTGAACTTGCGGAGAACGGACTCTGATGACCGGGAGCAAAAAAGGGGATAATTTTGAGTTCTTGGATGATCTTGCCTCTGACATAATCGTGATCCCCCCTCCCCGGCCCTTGCATCCTCAAAGAAGCTGGCTTTCGGTCGACATAATAAAAAGGTACGTCGGGGAAAAACCCATTCTCGGTGTTAATCTATACTTTCATCACATAGTTTTTGAGAATAGCCAGGATGCAAGTTTCCAAGGTGTTGTGGGCAAACATCCTGTTACGAGCGCTAAGGGCACAATAGAGTTCGTGACCTCACCGGAAGTGACAATTCTTGAGTTTTCAGCCCGGTCTTGTATCCTAATCGCTTCAACTTCTTGTATATATTTGAGGAAGATATCAATGGCTTCTAAGTTGCCCTATATGGTGTCAGTAGGATTGATTCCGAAGATACTAGAAAAAGTTCAAAATGCAAAGCGCCCTGAAAGGTTTACTCAAGATTTTCTGGAGACGAAACTCGGACACAGTGGGGGTAGTGCACGACCTATTATTCCGTTACTAAAACGTATGGGGCTTCTCGGTGCAGACGGAGTTCCAACGGTTCTATACGACCAATTTCGTAATCCTGAGACCCAAGGCTTCGCCGTTGCCAAAGGGATAAAGAATGCATTTACCGAACTTTTTGACCGGAATGAATATGTCTACGAATTGTCTCGTGAAAAGTTGACAGGACAGGTAATCGAGATCACAGGTGGAACAAAGGAAGACAGTCGCACCAGAGCCATTGTTGGCACCTTTTTGGCGCTGAAAGAGTTAGCGGACTTCGAGGCGGAGGATCCCCAAAATCTAGTCTCTGAACAAAAATCGGAAGCAACTTCTTTGGCACAGCCTTCGAGTGACGCTGAAAATGTATCTCCGATTACCGATAAAGACAACATTGAGTTGAGAGTAGGATACACAATCAATCTCAACCTCCCAGAGACCAAAGATCCCGAGGTCTTCAATGCTATTTTCAGAGCTCTTAGGGAGAATCTATTGAAAAACTGATGCGCGCAGAAGAAGCAATCAAATTATTTGGGTTAAACAACCTAACTATCGAGTCGGATATTCGACAGATAGAAAGGGAGTATGATATTGATCTTGGCCACAAGAAAGACCAAGAACAAAGCATAGATCAGACTTATTACCCTCAGTTCACTGAACGGCTTCGAACCGAGGCATCTCGTATGTCAACGAATTATGCAATCTTTTACTGTCTTGAGAATAGTATACGAGAAGTGATTGTCCAGCGTCTTGAGGAAGAGCACGGTACCAACTGGTGGAGTACTGCTGTACCGGAAATCGTTCGTAAGAACGCTGAGCGAAACCGAAAGAAAGAACTATCATCGGGAGTCACCCCCCGATCAGTAGAGCTAATAGATTTCACAACCTTTGGGGAGCTAGGCGAAATCATTAAGGCTAATTGGGATATCTTCGGTGATATGTTTTGCGATGTTCAGGCAGTCGAAAGGGTCCTAGCGACGCTTAATACATTGCGTGCGCCGATAGCACACTGCAAAGCACTCGCGGAGGACGAAGAATTGCGACTACATCTAAGTCTACGCGACTGGTTCCGGCAGATGGAATAATATATTGGACATCCGGTTCTATACATTCCCAGCACGCAAACTCCAGCGAATTTTATTCTCTAGGCTATTGCCGCATTTGAGTACCATACAGATGAGATAGATACAGCCCACCTGAAAGAAGATTTGTTGAGTAATCAGGTTTCTGGTTCCGGAGATTTTCTCTAGAGTAGTCATTTACGGAGAAGCGATCCATCAATCCCGTAGCACGGGTGAATTTGTTTCGTCTTTATAGGTTATGTGACGTGCTTGAACTCTTCGAAGCAAAGATAAATCGGCGAGAACTGAGCAGATAAACACTCTGCCTAAGCCATTTGCTTTTTTCAGGTAGACTAGGGCGGTCAGAATAAGCAAGAGCTTGAAACCGTCAAAGGCGGTGATTTATATTCTGAGACTAAAATACGCAAGAGGAGAAAAATGAAACTGCCTTTACGTCCGAGAGACGAAAAATACATAGGGAAAGGGACTCTTCCAAACGGCCCCTTAGACGATACCGACAAGTGGCTTCCGATAACCAGATACCTTGAAGCTGGGGCTGAGTCATACCCAGAAAAAACGATGTTCAGCCTCGGGGATTCAGACGGCAACGTGGCTGAAAGCTACAGTTACGGGGAAACCAACGCCTGGGCGAACAGGGTGGCAAACGGTCTTGTCGGGGAGTTCGGAATAAAAAAAGGGGACAAGGTCGGTATGTACATGCTCAACTGTTCAGAGTACGTCATATCGATTATCGCCGCGCACAAATCAGGCGCCGTTCAGGTCCCGATAAACAAGGATGAAAAAGGCGACAGGCTGGCTTACGTAATAAACTACTCCGAGATGCGGGTGCTCGTGGTCGACACCCAGAGCCTTCCCTACATAACTGAAATAGCGGACAAGCTCGAGAATCTCGAGGCGGTTTTTCTTGTCTCGGAGGATGCTCCGGCGGATATAGGGGGCATAAGAGCGCTTCCTTTTTCCACTTTTGATCAATACTCATCCGAAAACCCGGGAGTCGACGTGACGATTGCCGACAAGGAAAGGTGCATGTTCACTTCCGGCACCACGGGTATGCCCAAAGGTGTTATCCGCGATCACGGAGGGGTGATCATGACTGTACGCTCCTTCATACAGCAGCAAGGGCTAAGAAGCGAGGACGTCTTGATGACGGTTCTTTCCCTAGGACACGCAAACGCCCAGGTGATGTGCCTTTTTGTCTCAATAGCCGTTGGAGGTTCAGCCGTTTTCTTCCCGAGGTTCTCCGCCTCCAATTTCTGGAAGTGGGCGGCGGGCTGCGGTGCGACCGGGGCGAACATGCTGGGAGCGGTGCCAGAATACATATGGGCTTCTCCGCTGTCAGAGTGGGATTCAAAGCATGGGATAAGGATGATGCTCTCGGGGCCCGCGCCTAAAAAGCTTCGCGAGTTCGAGGAAAGATTCAACACGAAGATAGTTGAAGGCTACGGATCTACTGAGATGGGGATGCCGCTCTGGAAGGACCCCGAGGATGAAAACCCGGGTTCATGCGGATTTCCCGTCGAGGGGTACCACCTTGAGATAAGAGATCCCCTGAACACAGACGAGATCATAGACAAACTATGGGACGTGGACAAGAATCCCGCTCCCGCCGAGGAGGAAAAAGGACTTCTTTTCATAAAGCCCCTAGTTCCGCACACTACCCTCGATGAATATTTCAAGGACGAGAGAAGAACGAAAAACGCTTTTGACGACCAGGGATTTTTCAATTCGGATGACCTGTTTGCCGCGGGAACCGACGGGAGATACTACTTCATGGGCCGCTACAGCAGGATACGCGTGTCGGGAGAGAACGTTGATCCTGTAGCGGTAGCCGATGTCTCCGAGGAACATCCTTCAGTTCGGGAGGGGGTGGCCGTAGGCATTAGACTGCCCGACATATCGGATGACGAAATCAAACTCAACCTGATACTTAAGGAAGGGGCGAATTTCGATCCTGTGGAATTCTGCGAGTGGATGGCCGAGAAGGTGATGGTGGCCATGGTTCCAAGGTTCATTGAAGTCTACGAGGAGTTTCCGCTTACCTCAACCCAGAAAATCGCGGTTTCGGAACTAAAGGGCATATCCGGTTCCACATGGGACAGGCACGAAAGCGGACTCAAGCTAAGGTCAAGGAAGTGAGCTTGAGATAAAGTAGAGAAACGCTACGTAAATTATAAGCAGAAGAACCCCTTTCTTTTTTCCGACCCTGTTTTTACCAATCTGGGTTTTCCCGATTAGTAACACGAAAAGAACTGTAAGCAGGATAAGAAATGCGAATTCGGACGCGTATCCGAACATATCCCGGTTTACCTCTATGGGTCGGATAACCGCGACGAGACCCAGATACCCGAGATTAAAGAAATTGCTCCCTATTATGTTGCCAACGACTATGTTCTGCTCTTTTCTCCACGCGGCCACGAGCGAAGCGGCAAGTTCCGGAAGTGAAGTTCCGAAGGCAACTGCCACGACCCCTATGAAAAGTTCGCTTATTCCGAGCTGTTCGGCGATATCTATTGCGCTGCTAACCAAAAGATGGGCGCTGACAGCCAGAAGCACTGAACCCGAGACTACGTAAAGAAGGATCTTCCACCCGCCGTCATCTGGCGATACGGAAAAAGCCTCGTTTTCTTCTGTGGATTTTCCGTAGGGGATGACCAAAAGGACGCCGAGCAGGAGAAACAGCAGCACTCCTTCACCTCTTTCGAGAGAGAATTCCGTGAGGCTGAGGCCGAAAGCGGCAAAAGTCATAAGCCCCATAAAAACAAGCGGAAGCCACTGCTCTTTCCACGCTTCTCTGCTTATCACTATTGGACTTATAAGAACCGTCAGGCCAAAAATAAGCCCGGTGTTGGCGATATTGCTTCCGACCATGTTTCCGACTGCTATGTCGCTTGAGCCCTCTATGACCGCCACCAAGGAAACCATGAATTCGGGAACGGATGTTCCAAACGCAACCACGATAAGTCCCGCAAAAAAGGTGCCCATGCCGGTGAACGCAGCAACCCCGGAGGCGCCTCTAACGAGAAGACGGGCTCCCTTCCACAGAAGAGCGAAACTCACGGCAAAAATCAGCAGATTCAAAATTCCCATATATCAGAAGCGGATTTCAGGCCGTATGCGGTCGGCCAGAGATTTTTTTCAGGAACCGGAAAAAAACGGGGTTTGCAATGAGACACCGATTAACCTATAATAGTCCGGGTGTTTTTTTCATTTCCAAATGTTATAAGACTGTTCAGGAGGTTACAGTAAATGCAATTATTATTCAAACCGCGCGATGGCGTATATCTGGGAAGCGGAGATCTTCCCTTCGGTAAATTTGAAGACACTTCACTTTGGCAGCCGATAACCACAAATCTTGAGAAGGGTGCCGAGATGTTTCCCGACAAGGCAATGTTCAAGGTCGGAGACAGAGACGGAAACATCGTGGAGAGCTACACTTATGCGGAAACCAACGCGTGGGCCAACAGGGTGGCAAACGGTCTTGCCCAAGGGTTCGGAATAAATAAAGGGGACAAGGTCGGCATGTACATGCTCAATTGTTCTGAGCACGTGATATCTATTATCGCCATACACAAGTGCGGCGGCGTGCAGGTTCCGGTAAACAAGGACGAGAAGGGGGAAAGACTCGCTTACGTAATCAACTACTCGGACATGAGAGCCCTCATTATTGACGAGGGGAGCATTCCTTTCATAGAGGAAATCGGCGACAGTCTGGAGCATCTTGAAGCAGTTTTCGTGACGGTTGACAATCCACCTGAAAAAATCGGAGGCATAAAGACGCTTCCTTTCTCAGAATTTGACAGTTATGACGATACTAATCCCGGGGTGGACGTTACCACTGCAGACATGGAGAGATGTATGTTTACGTCCGGTACCACGGGGATGCCAAAAGGGGTTGCCAGAGACCACGGAGGAGTGATCATGACGGTCCGTTCTTATCTGCAGCAGCAGGGAATAAGGAACGACGACGTGCTCATGAGCATACTTTCACTCGGTCACGCCAACGCGCAGGTAATGTGCCTTTTCAGCGCCATGGCGTCCGGTGGGACTGCCGTGTTTTTCCCCAGATTCTCGGCTTCCAATTTCTGGAAATGGGCGGCCGGGTGCGGCGCGACATGCGTTAACATGCTGGGAGCGGTAGCCGAGTACCTCTGGGCCGCGCCTGAGAGCGAGTGGGATCAGAAGCACAACATAAGGATAATGCTGGGCTCCCCGGCTCCGAGGAACTTGAAGGAATTCCAGGAGAGGTTCGGAGTCAGGGTAATAGACGGATACGGTTCGACCGAGATGGGCATGGTTCTCTGGAAAGACCCCGAGGATCACCGCCCGGGTTCATCCGGTTTCCCCATGGAGGGATATTACGTCGAGCTCAGAAATCCCGAAGACATCGATACGGTGGTAAGACCGTTCTGGGATTCTACCGACGACATTACTCCTCCCGACGATGCCAAGGGGCTTCTTTTCGTAAAGCCGCTTGTTCCGCATACGACCCTGAATGAATATTTCAAGGATGAGAGAAGAACCAGAGAGGCTTTTGACGATGACGGCTTCTTCAATTCGGACGATCTCTTCGCCAGAGGTATCGATGGGAGATACTATTTTGTCGGAAGGTTCAGCCGCATCAGGGTTTCAGGCGAAAACGTGGATCCGGTAGCCGTCGGGGACGAGGCGATGCAATATCCCGCGATTCAGGAAGCCATTGCGGTCGGTATAAGGCTCCCGAACGTTTCGGATGACGAGATCAAGCTCTGCGTTACGCTCAAGGTGGGCGAAGAATTCGATCCGATTGAGTTTTCCAAATGGATGGCCGAAAGGGTTATAGTGGCCATGGTGCCCAGGTTCATAGAGGTTTACGAGGATGGATTCCCGGTAACCGCGACCCAGAAGGTCAAGGTCGCCGAAATAAAGGAAATCACCGAGAATACCTGGGACAGAAACGAGACGGGCCTCAAGTTCAGCGCCAGAAAGTAGATCAGATTTTTCTTTTATCCGTGACGGGGCAGTCCGATGAAATCATTATGGCCTTGGCTATCAGGGAGGCCGAGCGGGCCGCTTCGGCAGGTGAGGTTCCGGTAGGGGCGGTCATAGTTGACGGGGGAGGCACCGTAATTTCAGCCGCCCATAACCTGAGGGAATCAGCTTCGGACGCTACCGCCCACGCCGAAATTCTGGCTATACGCCGCGCATGCGAAGTTATCGGAAACTGGAGACTTTCCGGCACTTCTATCTACGTTACTCTTGAGCCCTGCGCCATGTGCATGGGAGCCATAATCAACGCGAGAATAGACAGGGTCGTGTTCGGCGCTCCCGATCCCAAGGGCGGGGCGCTTGTAAGCAACTTCGGAATCGGCGCGGGAAGGGAACTCAATCACTGTGTGGAATTCTCGGGGGGAGTCTGCGGCGAGCGGTGCGCGCGCATTCTTGAGGATTTTTTCAGGACGCTTCGGGATTCCTGAACTCAGGCCTGAGGGCTGACGACGATTTTTTTCGAGTTGCCCTTGCTTGGAACCGTCTCGTATTTTATGTCCTCTTGCTTCTTGAGTTCTATGTAGGCCATTTTCCTTTCGTAGGATGAAAGCCGCTCGATTGAGTGAGAATTTCCGCTCTCCTTTACTTTCTGTACGGTCTCCGCGACTTTTCTCGGCACATCGGTGTCCTTTTTCTTTCCGTCATGCCCGCCGATGTTTATGGCAACCCTTTTGTTTTTCCCCTCGTTGCTGTTTCTTGAAGCTATCTTCCCCACTATGTACTCAAGGGACTTTATTACTTCCCCGTTTCTCCCTATGAGGAATTTCTTGTCTTTAACGGGCCAAACCTCAAGTATTATCCTGTTTTCAGTCTCTTCGGCCTTTACGCTCTGCGGGGATGGAAACAGAAAACCCAAGAGGGTCTCAAGAGTTTTTTTCGCCCGAAACGCCTTTTCGCTCAATCCGCCAGTTTTTATTTCCACCCTCACTATGGCGTTTTTGCTTCCTATGCCCAGAACCCCTTTGGAGTCTTCTCTTATAACTTCGATTTCCACTTCGTCTTTTGAGACTCCGAGTTCTTCACAGGCGTTCACTACGGCTTCGGAAATTGTTTTTCCTTCCTTTTCTATTACGGTAGCCATTGCTATCCTCCTTCTGGCTCCGGGACCTGTCGATTGATGTATAGTTGCTGACCGACGGAGAGAATGTTGCTTACGGTCCAGTAAAGTATAAGACCGGAAGGCAGGCCCCAGAACATTACGGTAAAAATTATAGGCATAAACTGCATGAGCTTCATCTGCAGTTCCATCGTCTCGCTTCCTGGAGCAGTCATGGGGGTGAGTCTCTGCGAGAGAAACCACGAGACACCCATCAAAAGGGGCAGCACCCGAAACGGTATTCCCAGCACGTCAAATAGGTGTTCGGGCTGGGAGAGGTCGTTTACCCAGAGAAACGAGCTGTGTCTTAGATCTATCGAATACAGAAGCGCGAAATAAAGAGCTATGAAAACGGGAAGCTGTATGAGCAGGGGAAGACATCCCCCGAGACTGCTGAGCGGGTTTATGTCGTTACTTGTGTAAAGCTTCATCATCTCTGCCTGCTGAGTCGATTTGTCGTCCTTGTATTTTTCTTTGAGAGCGTCGATTTCAGGCTTCAGACTCTTCATCTTGTTCTGTATGGCTTTCATCGACTTCATGCTTTTCACGGTAAGGGGGAAGAATATCACCCTGAGAGCGATCGTAAGCACTATTATGGAGATTCCGAAGTTGCTGAAAAAGTCGTTGACGAACTTAAGAAGCACGACGGCAATCTTGGTAAGTACTCCTGCGTAGCCGTAGTCAATCGATTTCTCAAGGCTGTACCCGGCTTCCTTGAGGTCCGGTTCATTTTTCGGACCGAAATACGATTTCCACCCGACTTTGTAGCTTTTCCCCGCAGCTATTTTTTGCTCTGGATAGGAAAAACCCGCCCCGGCAAGACCTTTTTCATCAAGGGGCTGCAGGTAAACTCCCCGGTCTCCCCCTATTTCCGGCAGAAATGCGCTGAGAAAGTACTTGTCACCGAAACCGAACCAGTTTGTCTCTCCATTGTACGCCTTGGTTTCCTTAAGGGGTTTCTTGGTCCGTTTGACCTCGCCGCCGACCATTGAGATAAACTCGTAGAGACTATTTGAACCGCTCTCGTATACCGTATTTTCCCAGCCGACGTAAACTTTCTGGTTTATCTGTCTCCGCGTTCCGTTAAGAATCTCCAGATTTTCCTTGATAAAGTATTTCCCGGGATAAAAGGAGATGGTTTTACGTACCGTAAGTCCATCGGGTTTTCTCCAGACCAGATTGACATCAAGTCCCTCGGGACCCACGACCAGATTCGTACCTCCCTTGTAGGAAAACGGGATAAGTTCCGGCATTTTTTCGTTTTTGACTCTCAGTATGGTGTCAAACGACTTTTTCTCTTCACCTATTACCGCCACAGGCACCGAGTCCGTCTCGACCGTCTTTTTGTATTCCGAAAGATCCCAGCCGACAACTTTTCCTCCGAGGGTGTCTATCTCGGCAACATAAAGGTCGGATCTGACTTTTATGATCTTGGAAGCGTAGGAAGATTTTATCGGTTCAAATTCCGTGGGAAGTTCCTGTGGGGAACCCGGTTCTTCGGAAAGATTCCCTGCGGCGGGCGCCGATGCGGGCCGATCTATTTTTGCGGGCTGTTTTTCCTTGGGGGCTTCTGCAAAAAACGCCGAGTAACCGACGATTACCAGTACCGACAATACCAGAAATAAAATGTAGTTTCTCTTGAGGTCGCTGTTCATGTGTTGTTTCTTAGGGCTTTATTGAGGATGTGGGGCGCTATCGTGATTTCTGCGAGACACCTGTGAGACTGCTCCCGTTTTCTGTGCGTAGTTCTAGCATGTAGCAGGAAACCAAAGAGTAAGAATTCATGAAAGCAATGATACACGATAAGTTTTAATAGGAATAGGGAAGTCTTATTCACCCCTTCGCCCGTTTATCGCTTTTTTTCTTTACGGGGTCATATCCTCCTGCGCTTAACGGATGACATCGCAGTATTCTCCTGAGAGTCATCCAGATTCCTCTGAAAGCTCCGTGTTCCCGCAGGGCTTCAATTGAATACGCGGAGCAACTGGGGTGGAACCTGCAGGTTTGGGGAAGCAGGGGAGAAATGGTTCTCTGGTAGGTCCTTACCAGTAAAACAAGGAATCTGACTGCGGGATTTTCTTTCATTTGATACGGCCTGCGAGTTTTTTTATCTCTAGGTAAAGTTCAGAGAATTTCTTACCCGATACGTCGTTCTTTATTACGAACACCACGTCGTTTGAGGAAAACACGGGCTTGTTCCTCCTGAAAACTTCCCTCAGCACCCTTTTCATCCTGTTTCTTCTGACTGCGCTTGCCGACGCTTTTTTGCCCACGGACACCCCTAGGCGGGGAAACCCAAGAGAGTTGGGCTTTGCGTAGAGTATGAAGTTTTCCGAGTGGGTTTTAGTGCCTTCTGAGAGTGTGTTGCGAAAGTCGCGGGATGTTTTTATCTTGAATTTTGCGGGAAACGAGCTGTCGGACTCAAACGCTACTTTTTCCATCTCCCAACCGTGAGAACGTATCTTCCCTTGGCAGTCCTTCTCCTCAGTATGCTCCTGCCTCCCCTTGTGCTCAGCCTGGCGCGGAAGCCGTGTGTTCTGAGCCTCTTTTTTACGTGCGGTTGATAAGTCCTTTTCATAGTGGGGGGTCAGAATAACACGTAAGGATTTGAAGGTCAAGGGAAAACGGGGAACTCAGAAATCCGCGGCGTGCGCATGGCACCAGGGGTTTCGCCGCAGATTGACAATAAACGAGTTCTTGTAAATAATTGATACCCATTAAATTCAAACAGTTTTTGAGATTCTTCGTCCATATATGATCCTTGAAGGCGTAAAACTCATGGTCATTGGTATGGCCATAGTATATATTTTTCTGCTTGTATTGATGGTAAGCGTGATGCTGTCTGCGAAGCTTTTTAAAGACAGCGACGTGCGTGCGCCCTCGGGTCCCGGGGCGTCCAAAAAATCCGGAAGGGACGTCATTCCGGTTATAGCCGCGGCAGTTGCGGCCTACAAGGCGAAGCATGCCGGCGACGGCTAGATCTTGAAAACTTCAGGGTCTTGTCATGAAAAAAATCTTATTTCAGGATACATCCTTTCGCGACGGGTTTCAGTCCGTTTTCGGCGCGAGGGTGCTTACAGAAGACTTCATCCCGGCGGTTGAAGCCGCTAGGGAAGCCGGGATAACCCACTTCGAGGCTGGCGGGGGGGCCAGGTTCCAGAGTCTGTTTCTTTACTGCGGGGAGTCCGCTTTTGATATGATGGACCGCTTCCGCGAGGCAGCTGGACCGGATGCTAACCTGCAGACGCTTGCAAGAGGGATCAATGTTGTTGCCCTGTCCCAGCAGCCCAAGGACATGATAGATCTCCACGCCAGGATGTTCAAGAAACATGGCATAACTCACATAAGAAACTTCGACGCCTTAAATGACGTAAGAAACCTCGAGTACTCGGGTCAGTGCATAAAGAATGCGGGTCTGCACCACCAGGCGGTGGTAACACTGATGGAGCTTCCTCCGGGATGCGAAGGAGCCCACGATGTGGATTTCTATATAGACAGGCTGAGGAAAATACTTGATTCGGGGCTCCCCTATGATTCCATATGCTTCAAGGACGCTTCCGGAACCTCGAATCCCCAAAAGATTTACGAGACCGTGAAGGCCGCGAGAAAGCTCGTCGGAGAGAACGTCATTCTCTGGGTGCACACCCACGAGACGGCTGCCCAGGGAGTCAATCAGTACATGGCCGGCATAAACGGCGGGTGCGACGGGATCTGCGTCGCGAGAGCCCCGGTTTCCGGGGGAACTTCTCAGCCCGACCTTATATCCATGTGGAACGCCCTTAAGGGGACGGAGTACACCTTGGACGTGGACATAACCAAGGTTCTCGAGGCGAATTCCGTGTTCAAGGAATGCATGTCCGGCTATTATTTCCCGCCCGAAGCCCTTCGGGTCTCCTCGGAGGTTCTTCTCTCTCCGATGCCCGGCGGAGCACTTACCGCAAACACCATGATGATGAGAGACACGGGCACCCTTGATCTTTACCCGCAGGTGATCGAGGCGATGAGCGAATGTGTTGCGAAGGGTGGATTCGGAACATCGGTTACCCCGGTTTCCCAGTTCTATTTCCAGCAGGCCTACGCCAATGTCACTCAGGGAACTTGGAAGAAGATCACCGACGGTTACGGGAACATGGTACTAGGCTACTTCGGGCGTACGCCCGTTGAGCCCGACCCGGAAGTCGTGGCGATAGCGGAAGAGCAGATGGGCAAGCCCCGCTTTGAAGGCGACCCGCTCGATATACTTGAGCCCGGCATTCCGAAGGCGACCGAGATTCTCGAAAAAGAAGGACTTCCTGTCACCGAGGAAAACATATTCATAGTCGGGGCGCTTCAAACCCAGGGCGGAAACAAAGGACTTGACTTTCTCAAGGGGAATTTCAGCGTCAACGTAAGAAAAAACAAGCCTGAAGAGCAACCTCAGCAGAGACAAGGTCTCGGCACGAGCGTAGCATCGAAGGTGTCTGGTACCGGGGAGAACTTCGTTATTACGGTTGACGGGAGAAGCTACAATGTAACTGTAAAGGAAGGGACTTCGGAAGTTGCTTCAGTAACCGAAGCTCCAGCCCCGAAAACATCCTCTGCGATGGATGAAGATTCTCCCGATGTTGTGGCCGTTACGGCGAGCGTACCCGGCAACGTGTACAGGGTTCAGGTCGGCGTGGGGGACAAGATAAAGGAAAATCAGACGCTGATCATGCTTGAAGCCATGAAAATGGAAACTCCAGTTGCCTCTCCGTGCGACGGGGAAGTGGTGTCCATAGAGGTTGAACAGGGACAGGTAGTAGAGACGGGTCAGCTTATCCTGACCATTCTTCCCTCTTGAGCGCATGAAAAAATTCATACTTATTTTCGCAGTTCTTGCGGTTTCCCTTGGAATATTCGCTACCACTCCAGACTGTCTCGGGGAGACGGTAAGCGACGTGGCAGCCTCTGCGGAGCAAACCAAGGAGCTCGCATCTTTTTCCCAGCTTTTGAAAAACGTGGCTACCAGTACCGGCATCTACGGATTTATTGCGGGCAACGCAATTTCCTGGGTTAACGGATTCGGGATGTTTTTGATGATCCTGGTAGGATTCCTTCTTCTCTACCTGGGGATTGCGAAGAAATTCGAACCTCTTCTTCTGGTTACGATAGCTTTCGGGTGCATATTGGCCAACATTCCGCTTGCGGGGATAAATGACCCCGGCGGGGTACTTTACTACGTGTACGATGTCGGCATAAAGACCGGTATTTTTCCCCTTCTGATATTCATGGGAGTGGGGGCGCTTACCGATTTCGGTCCGCTTCTGGCCAACCCCAAGACGGTTCTTCTGGGAGGCGCTGCGCAGTTCGGTATTTTCTCGACGTTGCTCGGTGCGCTCGCGCTTTCCCAGTACGTGCCCGGGATCGATTTTTCCCTAAAAGACGCGGCGTCGATAGGAATAATAGGGTCAGCGGACGGACCGACCTCTATTTATATTTCTTCACAGCTCTCCCCGAGGCTTCTCGGTGCAGTCTCGGTCGCCGCGTATTCCTACATGGCTCTCGTGCCGATAATCCAGCCCCCGATAATGAAAGCTCTTACTTCCCCTGAAGAGAGAAAAATAAGGATGAACCAGCTTCGTCCGGTGGCGAAAAGAGAAAGAATAATGTTTCCGTTGATTGCTCTTACTCTCTGCCTTCTTTTTCTTCCATCTGCCGCGCCCCTAATAGGCTTTTTTGCTTTCGGCAATCTGATGAGGGAATGCGGAGTGGTCGACCGGCTCTCGGATACGACGAGAAACGCGCTTATCAACATCGTTACGATATTCCTCGGCCTCGGAGTCGGCTCGCAGCTTCTGGCCTCCGAATTTCTCTCCCTTGAGACTCTTGGCATACTTCTTCTGGGAATTGTGGCTTTCTGCATAGGCACGGCCTCTGGGGTGTTGATGGCCAAGCTTATGAATGTTTTCTCCGAAACCAAGATCAACCCCCTGATCGGTTCGGCAGGGGTTTCGGCGGTTCCAATGGCCGCTCGCGTCTCTCAGGATATGGGGGCCAGGGAAGATCCCCAGAATGTGCTTTTGATGCACGCTATGGGTCCGAACGTGGCCGGGGTTGTGGGTTCGGCCGTAGCGGCAGGAGTGCTGCTTGCGGTTTTTGCGTAAGTTTCTGATCTGTTACAAAGGATGTTTTTGCGGAGTCTTCTATGAGATTTAAAGGACGCTCAGCGATCATTACCGGTGGAGGAACGGGAATCGGTGAAGCGACGGCACTTTTGCTGGCGCGAAACGGAGCCAAGGTTCTGATTGTCGGAAGAAGGGAAGATAAGCTAAAAGAGCTATGCGGCAGGGCAGGGGAAGAAGGATTTTCTATAGAGTACAAGGTCTGTGACGTTTCAGTCGAGAGCGACTGCGCAGCCACCGTGGAGACCGCTTTTCGCGAGCACGGAAAGATCGACATTCTTTTTAACAACGCCGGTATCATTTTTTCCGGCCCCCTTCACGAAGTCGAGATCTCAAGGTTTCAGGAGATCTTCGATATAAACGTGAAGGGAGCGTTCATGATGTGCAAATATGCCATTCCTCATATGCTTTCTGCGGGCAGAGGTTTTATCGTCAATAACTCTTCTGTTATCGGGTTAAAGGGTTTTGCGGGGCTTTCAGCCTACTCGGCGTCCAAGGGAGCCCTTGTTCAGCTCACAAGAAGCATGGCCCTTGAGTATGCGGACAAGGGACTCAGAATAAATGCTGTTTGTCCTGGAGGGGTCTGGACACCGATGTTCGATTCCTATCTTGAGAGAGCCGAAGATGCCGAAGCGGCCCAAGCTTTTATGGAGTCGCTTCACCCCATGGGACGGCTGGCCGACCCGTACGAAATAGCTGAAGCGGTTCTGTTTCTCTGCGATGATAAGGTCATGTTCAACACGGGCTCAATGCTTTCAATCGACGGCGGCATTATAGCCAAGTGATTGCAGGGGAACGGTCTCGAAAAACAGCTTTTCTGCGTTCCTCGAAAATTTACGGAGTCTCGCTAGACGTTATTTCTTTTAAGCTTGGAACTTCGAAGATCTGCTTCATGCGCCCGCCCACGGCATCGTATGTGTAGACGGAATAGCACCCCGCTCCTATGTCTCCGTTCTGGTCAAACTCGATTGGTCCTGAAACTCCCTCGTAGTCGATGTCGTCGTTAGCTGCGGTCTCATCAGTAATGGCTGCGGCGCATTCCGCGTAGCTTAAGCACCGGTTTCCTCCTCCCGTAACACCTGCCATTTCGGAGACGTATTCGGAAGGGTCGTTGCTTCCGGCGCTCAAGGCCGCGAGTGCTATTGCTACCACTGCGTCATAGGCATGGACGGCGAATCGAAGGGAAGGGAACATCTCTCGGTCAAATCGTTTTTCAAACTCGTCTTTTCTCTCGGGAGGGTCCGGCAGGGAGCACGGAGTCGTGCTTTTGAAGCCATCAACCGCGGCCGGGTTGTCCGGGTCCACGCGTTCATACAGGTTCTCAACTGCGAATGAGTCGGAGATGTAGTATCTCGCGGCGGACGAAACGACCGTGGAGTCAATCATGCCCTTTATTATCTTTCCTCCTTCGTCTATCGACAGGATTAGTATTATGGAACCTATGTTGCCGATTCCGCCTACCGCCTCGATATCGTCAAGTACGGCCTGGGTTTTCTCCTCGAACATTGGGTCGTCAGAATAGTATCGCTCGTACCAGACGACCTTGGCAGCGGGACGGTTTCGGGAAAGGAATTCCCTGTTGATCAGTTCCGTGAGCTTCACTCCGTAGTTGTCGTTTCGATGGACTATCAGCACCTCGTCCCCGTTTCGGACTTCGGTCGCCAGAATTTTCGCCTGGAACGAATCCGTCGGAACGGTTCTGAAGAAAAAGTGCGCTTTCCCGGCTTGGGAAATTTCCCTGTTTTTTTCGGTCAGGGTAACGGAAGTTGCGGAGGGTGAAACCGCGACTAGGCCGTTCTCAACTAGGAAATCAAAAATTTCAACGGAACTCTGTGAAGTTCCAGGTCCGATTATCGCCTTCACGCCCATTTCCAGAAGTTCCATGGTCGAGGCAAGAGGAGTGGCACCGTCTCCGGCGATAAGCTTTATGTTTCCGCCGGCTTCGTTAATGTCATCCCTTGCGAGTTCCGCGGCCTTTATTACCGAGGAAGGAGAATCGGTTGTCCGGAAAAGTGTTCCTATGCAGAAGGCATCTTCGCAGCCAGCGTCGACTTGCTCGTCGGTTCCATCGTCACATCCTGTGGAAAGAAGAAAGGAGGCAAAGACAAGAAACGCAATCGAAAGTGCTCCTCTCAGAATTCTCATGATGAACCTAACTGCCTCCTGCGCATGTCAAATTGAAATCACTTTTCTGGAAATGGAAACCCGAATCCATCTTTATTCCGATGAGAGTATAACCCTGAATACTTATGGGAACAAACGCTGAATGCCCTTATTCACATGGATTTTCCGGTATGCAATCACCTCGCAAATAGGCTCCTTGTTTTCCGCGGTTGCGTCTTTTTAATTTCGGTTTTTGTTCTTGACGGTTCGTAACAAGCGATTTAGAATAAGAGCTAATTGAAAATCATTCTCATTTAATAATTCTCATGACGAAAGATTTTGAATGCACTCAGGAATCGTATGCCAGAGAAGTTCTGCGGGAAAAGGGACTCAAGTCCACAGCGCAGCGTCTAGCCGTCGTTCATGTTCTTCACACGAGCGGGAAATCGCTTTCGGTCGGCGAAATACACGACAGGGTGAAGGATATGCTCGGCACCACGGGGCTTGCCACCATCTACAGAACCCTTGAGATGTTCGAGGACTTGGGTATCGTGAACCGCCTTCATTTTCCCGACGGCCGTCACGGTTACGTGTTCTCCCAAGGCGAGCACGTTCATCATATGGTGTGCGTTGACTGCGGAGGGGTTTTCGATTTTCCAGAGTGTCCGGTGGAGAGCTTTGATTACGCTTCGATTGAAAAGCAGGGATTCAGAGTGAAGAATCATTTCGTACAGCTTTTCGGCCAGTGCTTAAAGTGTGCGGAGGCGGCTTAACGATACAATGAACCAGGTAAGAATTCAGAGGCTCACCGATTACACCTCGATATCCCTTGCGGGCATCTGCGCCATCCACTGTTTTTTTACGCCGGTGGCTCTCATACTGTTCCCGGTCGTGGGTTCGACATTTGTGTTTGAAGATATTTTCCACGAGTTGATGCTTTTTATGGTCATTCCCGCAAGCGTGGTCGCCATATTTCTCGGCTGCAGACGTCATAAGGATTTCAGCGTGATCATGCTGGGGGGCGTGGGACTCTATTTTCTCCTAGTCGGAGCTTTCGCCGCTACGGGCTACGTAGAATCGATTCTTACTCTTATCGGCGCTTTTATCATGATTTCCGGTCACCTGCGCAATTTCAGGCTTTGCAGGAAAGATGGCTGCGATCACTGATTCCCAAAGAAATTTAAATTTTTTCTTGAAAACAGTTTTTTTTCGTGGATAATAACCATTCACTTTTTCGGGGGTTGCAATGGGAAAGTCGTTAAACAGAGTACTTGTCAAGATGAAAAGCACCGAGAGTCCTTACATCTATTACACGAAGAAAAACAAGATGAATACTCCGGACCGTCTTGAACTGAAAAAGTACGACCCGGTGATAAGAAAGCACGTCGTCTTTAAGGAGACCAAGTAGTCAGAGGATATACCCATGGCACGTCGCTGCGCTATAACAGGAAAAAAACCCCTTTTCGGAAACAACGTCTCCCACGCGAACAACCACGTTAAAAGACGCCAGAATCCGAACCTGCACTGGAAGAGAATCTACGTTCCCGAGCTAGACAGGTACGTGAGAATAAGGATTTCTGCCCGCGCGCTGAGAACGATCACCAAAAAAGGCCTTATGCCTTACCTTAGGGACGAGGGTCTTACCCTCAGAGACATAACCCGCTGACCTCTCACTGATTTACCAGATACGAAATAACGAACGGAAGAACCAATAGGGAAACTGCCGTTCCGGCCACTATTATTGATGCGACCGTCTCGGAGTCCCTGCCGTATTTCTCCGCGAGCACGAAGTTAAAAACCGCGGGAGGCATTGCGCACTCCAAGATAACCACTTTTGCCTCCACTCCCTTCAGGCCGAATGCGTTTACGAACAGCGCTCCGAGAATTACGCCGAGAAATATTCTGGCGGAGCCGAAGAAAAAGGAAAGCCAAAGTCTGGAGACCTTCATTTCGGAGAGTTTGTACCCGAGCGAGAAGAGCATCGCGGGTATGGTGATATCCCCGAGAAGGGCTACGGGCCTCTCGATAACTACCGGGATCTGAAAGCCGACCGAGTTTATGATTATTCCGGCTACGGTGGCGTATATCAGGGGAAGCCTGAATATCTCGCGCAGATGATTCTTTCCGGACCCGAGGATCATAATTCCCACCGTGTAGTGAAGCAGCATGGTCGAAACGACACAGAGTATCGCGATGTTGAACCCATACTGTCCGAACGCGAAAAGACAAAGGGGAAGTCCCAGGTTTCCCGTGTTTGCGAAAACCACGGGAGGCAGATATACCCTCGAGTCAAGCCGGAGTGCTTTCGTAAGTGCCCCGCCGATTATTATGGTAGAGAAAATGACCGCCGATATCGAGAGAAACAGCTTCGCCGTCACAGACGGGTCCATTGTAAAATCAGAGAGGGACGAGATTATTAGACACGGCGTGGTCACGTAGACCACAAGATCGTTAATCGAGGATATGTCTATTTTTTTCGTCCTGCTGAAGAGAAAGCCCGCGGCGATTACAAGAAACGCCGGCAGGACGATGTTTGCAAGCTCTGGGATTGAGGAAAGAGTCATGTTCTGCGTTTTGCTGCGAAGAAAGCGAGCCGCATTCTTGACAAGCCCGATGCGGCGCCATGGAAAGTGCTCAGAATCTTACCACCGAAGCGGCCCAGGTGAAGCCGGCTCCGAAGGCTGCGAACAGCACAAGGCTTCCTTCTCCTACGCTTCCCTGGCGAACCGCCTCGTCAAGGGCGAGTGGAATGGATGCCCCAGAGGTGTTCCCGTATTTGTCGAGGTTCGCGAACACTTTTTCCTCCGGAAAATCAAGCCTTTTCCTTACGGCTTCCAAAATCCTGTAGTTTGCCTGGTGCGGAACGAAGAGATCAATGTCCTTGGGAGAGACGTTTGCCTTGGCTATGGCGTCCACGGTTGCTGACTCCATGCTCTTGACCGCGACTTTGAAAACGTCGTTTCCCTCCATCTTTATGTACTGCTCTCTGGTCTTAAGCACTTCCTCGTCAATCGGAGTTCTCGATCCTCCAGCCGGGACGTAGAGAAGGTCCCAGTGGCTTCCGTCCGAACTGAGAATGGATGAGAGAATTCCAGGTTCGTCAGAGGCAGTGAGGACAGCTGCGCCCGCCCCGTCACCGAAAAGTATGCAGGTTGAGCGGTCCTCGAAATCGGTGACTTTCGAGAGAACGTCCACTCCTATGGCGAGAATTTTCTCCGCGCCACCCGACTTTATTATTCCCTCGGCAACGTGAAGCGTGTAGAGAAATCCCGAGCAGCCGGCCATAAGATCGAAGGCATAAGCCTTCTTCGCTCCGAGGCGGTTCTGGAGAATGCAGCCGGTTGAGGGGAAGATGAAATCCGGGGTTATGGTTCCGACTATGATCACGTCGAGTTGCTGCGGGCTTACGCCGGCGGCCCTCAGCGCTTTTTCGGCGGCTCCATAGGCGACATCGGAGGAGGCGGTGTTTTTATCCGCGATTCTGCGTTCCTTTATTCCTGTTCTGGATGTGATCCATTCGTCAGAGGTTTCTACCATCTTTTCCAGATCTGAATTGGAAAGTACGGTTTCGGGAACCGAAGAACCGGTTCCTATGATCTTTGCGTATTTCAACTTGGAATCTCTCTCCGAAGCGGTAAGCGCAATAATAGTTTAAAGCCCTAATTTTGTCAACCAGTCTGTATTTGCGCGGCAACGATCTTTTTAAGCGGTTCTATCTCCGTCTCGGTCATCTCCGCCGTAATCGCACAATGCGTATCGTCGCAGAGAAAAATAAGGGAGAACATCCCGAGTCTCGCCAAGGTGGAGAGGAAAAAGGTCTCCTCCGAAGACTCGGTGAGGAAGAAGTACTCATACTTCAGCCTGAGATTTTTGCCCGTCGTTATTCTTATTTCCATGGCGACCGAGGGAAATTCCTCTTTCTCGACCGCAAAAAACCGAGTTGATATTTTCCGGATATCAGCAAGCGTGGCGATTTTTTCCGGGCTTTCCTTGAAAATCATCAAACATTCCTCTTCCGTTGCGTGCGGTACGCAGCCGTAGAGGATTTGGGAGAGCGCTATCTGCAGTTCTATATCCTGCTCAAGCGCATCATATGTTGTTTGAGGCGTTGAAAAGATGCTTGACATATTGTTTCATGAATCAGTATCATTAAAAGTAGGATTAGGGTTTTTGCGGGCTTTAGATTAGTGGGCCTGGCATAGTAGTATAAAGAGTATCAGGAGGATAGATAGTCTCATGACAATACAAGGCAATGAGTTAGTGCTGTTAGCTATCGTAATTCTTATCATAGGGATAGTCCTTATGTTAAATGAAGGAGGAGGAGGTGGGCAGCAGGCTGCCGAACCACCCGCTCCGCCTGAACCCCAAGAGGCCCAGAGCGATGTGGATCCTTTTCAGTCCGCACAGGGGGCGCCTCAGGAGGCGAGTGCCGCAGCTCCCGCAGCTCCCTCAGGAGACGCGGATCCCTTTCAGGCCCCGCAATAACCGAAAAAGTCTGCAGGTGGAAATGATTTTTCACGCTTAGAACCGAGTTGGCCTTCGGTCATTGCGTGAATATATGTGGGTGGGTGACACTCCCCAGTAGTTCAGTATTTTTAATCACAGGAGTGTTTGTTATGTCAAATGGAGGAGACGTAGATCCTTTTCGGTCTGCGGTAGCATCCGGAAGTGCTGAAGTTTCTTCAGATTCCGAGGCTGCCCCGGTTGAAATAGATCCTTTTCAGGCTCCGAAATCTTAACCGAGAAAAGTCTGCAGATAGAAATGATTTTTCACGTTTAGAACCGAGTTGGCCCTCGGCTGTTGCGTGAATATGTCGGAGTGGATTATTCTTGCCAGCAGTTCAATTCCGTCGACGATCCGGGGGGACGGTCTACTGAAATAGGAGTTAGCGTCCACTATGTAGCAGTGGCCTTTTTTTACCGCGCGTAGCGCATGCCATTGCCTTACCCCGCTTGTCACATCCTCTATTCCATCAAGCGTTTTCTCTACGTCAAACCCGCAGGGCATCAGGATCAGGTAGTCAGGCGATGACTCAAATATCTCATCCCAGGTTGTTTTAAACGAAGGTTCTCCCGCCCTTGAGATTAGCGGTTCTCCTCCCGCCATCTTTACCATCTCTGGCACCCAGTGCCCGGCGGCGTAAGGAGGGTCAAGCCACTCAAGGCAGAAAACCCCCGGCTGGTACCTTTCTCCCGAGAGCTTTTTCTCGACGCTCTCGATTCTTTTGCGAAGACCATCCACGATCTGTGAGGCCTTTTCCCTGGTTCCGGTGACTTCTCCCAGAAGCAGTATGGAATCCATTATTTCCCCGATGGTGGAGGGCTCGAGAGACAGTATTTCGGGGCTGTTCTCAAGAATCTCGCAGACTTCCGTTACCTCGTTTTCGGATACGGCGCAGACATCGCAAAGTCCTTGGGTTATGATAAGATCCGGCTTTATCTCTCTGAGGCGCTCTGAATCGATCAGGTAGACGCTTTTTCCCTCCAGGCGGCTTCGGCTTACAAATTCGTCTATGTGCGCGCTTGAGAGCTTTCCCTTTTCTTTGAGGATGCTGTTTACGACCACGGGCTTGCTGCGAGCTTGTGGCGGATAATCGCACTCGTGGGTTACTGCTACCAGGTCCTCCTCAAGTCCGAGGGCAAATACTATCTCAGTTGAGCTGGGAAGAAGCGAACATATTCTCATGGCAGTTATTATACAATCCACTGGCAAGGACCCCCAAGCCCTTCGCCGGCATTTCTTTTTTTGCTGCTTCGGCGTGTAAAATAGTATCCGTGAAGATCGTAACAAGATTCGCTCCCAGCCCCACCGGCGCTCTTCATGTGGGAGCGGCCCGCACCGCTATTTTCAACTGGCTTTTCTCCGCGAGTCGCGGAGGAGATTTCCTGCTCAGAATCGAGGATACCGACCGCGCCCGCTCCGAGGAGAAATTCGAACGGCAGATTATCGAATCTCTTAAGTGGCTCGGGCTTGAGTGGCAGGGGGAAATTGTCCGGCAGTCAGAGCGGCTCGATACTTACGGTCGGCTGGCCGAGCGGCTTATTGACGAGGACAAGGCTTACAGATGCTACGTTACTGCCGAGGAGCTTGGGAGGAGAAGGGAGGGGGCCAGGGAGAAAGGTGAGGTCTTCAGGTACAGAAGAGAATGGTCGCAGCTCGGCGCGGCTCCTGGAAAACCCTACGCCGTAAGGCTTTCTGTGCCCCCCGGAGAGAAGATTTCCGTTGAGGACCTTGTCCGCGGCGGGATAGTTTTTGACTCTTCTGAAATAGAAGACTTCGTGATACTGAAAGCCGACGGATTTCCGACCTATAACTTCGCCGCGGCGGTTGATGATGCGCAGATGGATATATCTCACGTCATAAGGGGCGATGACCACATAATAAACGCCCCGAGACAAATACTGATAGCCGAGGCACTTGGCTTCTCAAAGCCGAAGCTTGCCCATGTTCCGATGATACTCGGTGCGGACGGGAAAAAACTCTCAAAGCGCCATGGTGCGGAATCCGTTACGGAGTACCGACTGCGCGGATATCTTCCGGAGGCGGTGCTTAATTATCTTGTGAGGCTGGGTTGGTCTTTCGGGCACCAGGAGATCTTCACAGTGCAGGAGCTTATTGAAAAATTCAGCCTGAAAGGCATCGGAAAATCTCCCTCGGTGTTTGACCCTCAGAAATTTCTTTGGCTTAACGGGAAATACTTAAGGGACCTGCCCGAGGAGAGCATATCAGAGAAAATAGTTTCTCTTATCGCGCAAAAGGGACTTCCCCAGCCGCCTTCCGAACGGCTTTGTAAAATAGTCGCGCAGATGCGGGAGCGCTCAGAGACTCTTAACGCAATAGTGGATCAGTCCCTTTACTTTTTCACCGACGATTTCGAGTACGACGAAAAGGCGGCGGAGAAGTTTCTGGTGGAGAGAAACGGCGAGATTTTAACGCTTCTGGCCGAGGAACTCTCCAACGTGGAGGATTTTTCCCATGATAATATTCATGGGGGTTTCGAGCGCGTGATGCAGCGAACGGGCCTCGGGCTCGGGAAAATAGCTCAGCCCGCCAGGGTTGCGCTTACCGGTTCTACGAAGAGTCCCGGGATTTTTGATGTTATCGAGATACTGGGCAAAGACACCGTAGCGCTGCGCCTCGCGAGGGCAATTGACTTTATAAGCTCCCCCATCGCCTGAAGATGAAAATATACGGACTTACAGGAAATATAGGTTCGGGAAAATCGACTGTGGCGGGGATGCTGCGCGAGTTCGGGGCGTTCACCGTGGATGCAGACGAGGTGGCGAGGGAAATCGTGCGGCCTGGGGAGCCCGCGCTTTTGGAAATCGTCGACTGTTTCGGCCGGGAGGTTCTCTGCGCGGACGGGACGCTTGACCGTGGCGCCCTTGCCGAAATAGTGTTTGCAAACGAGGAGGACCGCAAGCGGCTTAACGGGATAACCCATCCGAGGATTCTTGAGCGGATAAAGGAGAAGATGTCCGCCCGAAGTAGCGAACCGATTGTGTTTGTTGAGGCGTCGCTTATAGATCGCGGGGGCGGTGGTCTTGATGAATTGATCGACGGTCTGGTGGTAGTTACGTGTCCCGAAGAATTGAGGGAACGCAGGGTGGCTATCCGTGACGGCATGTCGCCTGAGGAAATCCGCCGCCGCATGCACTCCCAGATGTCAGAAGAGGAAAAAACTTCTCAGGCCGATTTTCTCATAAAGAACTCCTCCGGCATGGAGAGTCTGCGCGCCCAGGTCCATGCTCTGTTCGAGATTCTTTGCGCTGGGGAACCTTGAAACGGCGCCTCTGCGTGTTATGATTCACTGATCCGTTTTTAACTGTGAGTGGGTCTGGAGTACATCCGATGAAAGAAAAAGTCAGAATTCTTGAAGATAAGGAAAAAGAGGCAAATCTGGGCGGCGGGGAAGCCAGAATCAAAAGACAGCATGATTCCGGCAAGCACACAGCCCGCGAACGAATAACCGAGCTTCTTGACAGAGATACCTTCGTTGAACTTGACAAGTTTGTCCTGCACGACTGCACGGACTTCGGCATGGAGAAAAGGAGAATCCTCGGCGACGGCGTGGTTACGGGCTACGGAAAGATTGAAGGACGCCAGGTGTTTGTCTACGCTCAGGACTTTACGGTTTTCGGCGGTTCCCTAGGTCTTGAGCAGGGAAAGAAGATATGCAAAATAATGGATCTGGCGCTTTCAACCGGGGCGCCGATCATTGGGCTTAATGATTCCGGCGGGGCAAGAATCCAGGAAGGGGTGAAGAGTCTAGGAGCGTACGGAGAGATATTTCTTCGGAACGTGATCTCCTCGGGAGTCATACCTCAGATATCCGCGATCATGGGTCCGTGCGCCGGGGGAGCGGTTTATTCCCCGGTAATGAACGATTTTACGATCATGTCGAAAAACACAAGCTATATGTTTGTTACAGGTCCCGACGTGATCAAGACCGTTACCCATGAAGAGGTATCCTCAGAAGAACTCGGCGGCGCCATGGTTCACAATTCCGTAAGCGGCGTCGCGCATTTTGCCTCGGAGGATGACGAGGACTCAATAGAGATAATAAAGGAACTCCTGGGTTTTCTCCCCTCAAACAACATGGAGGATCCTCCGGTGATTCCCTGCGATGACCCCGCGGACAGAAAAGAGACGAGCCTTCGCGGGCTTATCCCCGATAATCCCAACAAGCCTTATGACATACTGGATGTGATTCGGCCCATAGTTGATCATTCGTATTTCTTCGAGGTCCAGGAACACTACGCAAAGAACATAGTGGTAGGGTTTGCTAGGATGAACGGACAGCCGGTCGGTGTGGTTGGAAACCAGCCCAAAGTGCTTGCGGGATGCCTTGACATAGACGCTTCGGTTAAGGCTGCCAGATTTGTAAGGTTCTGCGATGCCTTCAATATCCCTCTCCTTACTTTTGTCGACGTGCCGGGTTTTCTCCCGGGAACCTCGCAGGAATGGGGAGGAATCATAAGGCACGGCGCGAAACTGCTTTACGCCTACTGCGAGGCAACGGTTCCGAGAATTACCGTGATAACCAGAAAAGCCTACGGAGGTGCTTACGACGTCATGTCCTCGAAACATATAAGAGGAGACGTCAATCTTGCCTATCCCACCGCGGAAATCGCGGTCATGGGACCTGACGGGGCCGTGAACATAATTTCCCGGGGGGAGATAGCCGCTGCGGATGACCCGGACACAGAGAGAATCAGGCTCATTGAGGAGTACAAAAAGAATTTCGCGAATCCTTACCGCGCTGCGAGCTTGGGTTACATAGACGAGGTCATAAAACCCGAGGACACGAGACCGAGAGTGATAGCGGCGCTTGAGATGCTGAACGGAAAAAGACAGACGCTTCCGCCGAAAAAGCATGGGAACATTCCCCTCTGAGCGGCCGGGTGAGAAAATGTTCAAAAAAATACTGATAGCAAACAGGGGAGAGATAGCGGTAAGAATCATCAGAGCCTGCCGGGAGCTTGGAATTGCTACGGTGGCAGTTTACTCGGACGCTGACAGAGACGCTCTTCACGTTATGCTTGCGGACGAGGCTTACCATATAGGACCGTCGAAACCCTCTGAGAGCTACTTGGTCGGGGAGAAGGTAGTTGCTGCAGCCAAGGAATCCGGGGCCGAAGCCATACACCCAGGATTCGGGTTTCTTTCCGAAAACGATTCCTTCGCCGAACTGTGCGAGAAAGAGGACGTGGTTTTCATAGGACCTTCCGCGGAAGCGATAAGGCTTATGGGGGATAAAGTAACCGCGAGAAAGATAGCCAGAGAAGCGAATTTGCCCCTTGTTCCCGGATCTGAGGGAGCCGTATCCGATGTTGAAGCCTCTAGGGTGGCGAAGAAAATTGGCTACCCGGTAATGATAAAGGCTTCTGCAGGCGGGGGCGGAAAGGGAATGAGACTCGTTAATTCCAAGGAGGAATTTGAATCATCCCTTCGTATGGCTAGGAGTGAGGCGTTTTCCTCTTTTGGAGACGATTCGGTATTCATAGAAAAATTCGTTCAGCAACCGAGACACGTCGAAGTCCAGGTTCTCGGAGACAGGCATGGAAACCTGCTGCACCTGTTCGAGCGCGAATGCTCGATACAGAGACGCCACCAGAAGGTGATAGAGGAAGCTCCCTCGGGATTCATAAGCCAGAAGACCAGAAAAAACATGTGCGAAGTTGCGCTTCGCATAGCAAAGGCGGTTGACTATTGCGGGGCCGGCACGGTCGAGTTCATAATGGACCAGGAGGAGAATTTCTACTTTCTTGAGATGAACACCAGGGTGCAGGTCGAGCACCCGGTTACGGAAATGATCACAGGGCTTGATATAGTGAAATGGATGATAAGGATAGCTTCGGGGGAAAAACTGCCTTTCAAGCAGTCTGCCATAAAAATGCAGGGGCATGCTCTTGAATGCAGGGTTTACGCGGAGGACCCCGCCACCAATTTTCTTCCCTCGCCGGGGCCCCTTCACTACGTGCGCGCTCCCAGCGGTCCGGGAGTGAGGGACGACTCGTCCGTTTACAGCGGCTGCGAGATAACGTCTTTTTACGATCCGATGCTCTCAAAGCTTGTCGTCTGGGGAAATTCCCGGGAAGATGCGGTAGACAGGATGCTTTCCGCCCTGAGGGAATACGTGGTTCTGGGAGTGAGAACCAACCTCGGATTTCTGATCAGGATGATGCGGGATCCGGAGTTCCGCAAGGCGCAGATTGACACGGGTTTTATAGAAAGACATCCAGAACTTCTTGTGCCCGAGGAATCCGATCCTGAAGTCATACTTATGGCCGCCGCCGTTGCCATGAACGGTGGTTCGAACCAAATTGTGCAGGGGAAAACCGCTGCTTCTTCGGGCTGGAAACTTTTTGCCAGAAGGGTCGGCGTATCCGGGAATCCACTGTTATGACTTATACTTTCAAACTGGGAAACAAAACCTACAAGGTAGCCTTCGAAGAGAAGGAAGGACTGAGCTTTTTCAGTATAGATGATGAGCAGAAGGAAATAGAATTTCTGCGTATAGATGAAAGCACCTATTCGATCCTAGTTGACAACAAGAGCATCACCGTAGGAGTATTCAGGGAAGGAAAGAAAATACAGATTTTCTACGAAGGCGATCTCTACGAACTGGAAGCCGTTTCCGGAAGGGACGCCTCCCAGGCAGAAGGCACAGGGAGTCTTAACATAACGGTGCCGATGCACAGCAGGGTGGTGAAGATCCTTAAAAAGCAGGGAGATAGCGTCGAGGTTGGGGATAGTGTCGTAGTGGTCGAAGCCATGAAAATGGAAAGCGAACTTAAGGCCTCCGCTTCGGGTGTCATAAAGGAAATAAGGGTTAAAGAAGGGGAGACGGTTGAGAAGGACTCTGTTCTGGTTGCCCTCTCCGATAGTGAATAACCATCAGAAAGTGAGATTGTTTTAAAATGAGAAAAGTAGTTGCGCTTTTATTTTTTGCCGTGGTGGCTGCGGTTGCGGTCCTCGGTCTTGTTTCCTGCCATGAGGATAGCGACGAGGAGGTTGCAGTCGGCGTCGCCTTTCCCCTTACGGGAGTGTCAGAGGGGCTCGGGGGAAACATGAAAAAAGGCGTCGAGCTCGCCGTGGAGGAGATCAACGCGTCGGCGCTTCTCGGCGGGATGGATCTCCGCCTGGTTTTTGAAGATACCGAAGGCACTCCGGACGGTGCGGAGAGGGCTTTCAGGAAGCTTCTCGGCGAGGACGCTGTGAGTGCGGTAATCGGTCCGTGGAGTTCCAGCTCGACAAGAAGAATTGCCCCGCTCGTGAACGAAAGCAATGTGGTGGCCATAAGTCCGACCTCCGCCGCGAGTCCAAGCGGGATCACCGCTCCTGGCGATTTCATATTCCGCACTTCCCTTACCGTGGACAAAATGGTGCCCGAAGGAGTAAAGGAAACCAAAGGCGCTCTGAAGTATTCAAAAGCGGCGACTATAGTCAACATAGACGACGCTTTCTCCATGAGCAGCAACGACAAGGTGCTTGAGGAACTTGCGAAGTGCCCGGACGTGGAAGTCGTGGAAGAGCAGAGTTTCAGCCGAGCAAAGAACGACTCCCTTCCCGATCTCACGGAGCAGTTACGCGCCATAAGGGACTCGGGTGCGGACGTGATATTCGTTTCGGCACTTTCGCCGGGGCGCCAGGGGGTAATAGTCAAGGCCCGCGAGATGGGCATAACAGTTCCCCTGATCGTAATTGGACTCACGGAGACGGATGTGGCGGAGGCTGAGAAGGTGCTGAGGGGGGCGACCGAAGGTGTCATTGCAGTTACGAACTGGGTAGACGACAGCACGCCCCGGAGCGTGGATTTCGTCGGGAAATACAAAGCGAAATACGAAGAGGACCCCGATGCGTACTCGGCCCGCTCCTACGCTTCCACCCAAATACTGGCTGCTACCATCACGCGCGCTTCAACAGCCAGTCCGGAGGATATCAGGGCGGCCCTGCAGATGATCGGTCCGGAATCTGCTCTGGACGACACTATTTTCGGGAAATTCTATTTTGACGAGAATGGGGATGGGGTCTACAGTCCCGTGGTAAGGATAGTCCGCGGCGGCAAGTTTGAAGCCCTCCAGTAATCTCGTTATTCAGGCCTGTCAGCACGGTTTTGATCCTGGGCGTTTGAACGGGTATCTTTCCCGAAAAGATGGATGGTTGTCGGAGGACTTTAACATAAAAAAAGTAACTGCATTTATGCTTGCTGCCGGAGCCGTTGTGTTGCTGCTTCTCGGTTCTTTCTCCTGTGGCCAGAACGAAACCGAAGAGATTGGCGTCGGTGTTGTTGTTCCCCTTACCGGTCCGCTTTCCTCAAACGGCCTGCAGATGAAAAACGGCATGGAGCTTGCCCTTGGGGAAATTAACGAATCGCCACTGCTTGGCGGAAAAGAAATCAGGTTCATAGTTGAGGATTCCGAGGGTACCCCGGACGGCGCCGAGAGAGCCTACAGAAAACTTATTGAGCAGGACGGAGTGGTCGCCGTTCTTGGTCCTTTTACGTCGAGTGCCACTGAAAGAATCATTCCGGTTGCGCAGCAAAACAAGGTTGTAGCTTTCAGTCCCACGTCCGCGGCGCGCGGTCTCAGCGCCAGAAGCGAATTTGCCTTCCGTGCATCCCTCACCGTCGACCCGCTTGTGCAGGCTGGCGTCATGGTTACCAGAGAGCAGTTGCGTTACGATAACGTAGCCACGATAGTGAATGAAGCTGATGCTTTTTCCTCAAGTAACCACGAAAAGGTAAAAGAGGAGCTTGAAAAGCATGGTGTCAGGGTCGTGAGCGAGCAAACTTATTCTCGACCAACCGGTGCACTTCCCGACCTGACTGGCCAGTTAACCGACATAATAAATGCTGTCCCTCTGCCCGAGGCTCTTTTCATATCGGCTCTGGCTCCGGGCCGCAGAGGAGTCATGACTCAGGCCCGGCGGCTCGGAATGGATATGAATATTCCTTTTCTCGTTACCCTGGCTACTCAGGATGATGTGAGAGAAGCCGCAGATGCGGCCGAGGGCGCTATTACCTTTACGACCTGGATTGCGGACATTGATACACCCGAAAACCGCAGGTTTCTTGAAAATTTCCGGGCAAAATACGGCGAGCCTGATGCTTTCGCCGCACTGTCCTACGCATCTACTTATATACTGGCCGAGGCCATCGCCGATGCCTCTTCAACCGACCCAGAGGCTATATACGCGACGCAATGGCCGATATCAGGGCGGACACGCTTTTAGGCGAGTTCTATTTTGACCGTTACGGGGACGCGGTTTACGAACCGATTGTAGGAATAGTAGAAAACGGAAGGTTCAAGGTCTTCGGGCAGTAATTAAACTAGAGGTTGAACCTGATTTTCGGCTTTCAGAAATTTTTATCAAGCAACCGGCACCATTGCGGGATTTTCAAACTGTCATTATGAAAAGATCGAAAGAATTTCTTCCGATTCTCTGCATTCTTCTTTTCATTTCCTGCGGTTCAGGGAACAGGGCCCCCGACGCCGTAGATATTTCCCGCAAGGACACGCTTAACATAAATATCGGCACCGAACCTCCCACGCTTGACTGGTCTCTGGCTACCGATGTCACATCTTTTACAATCATAGAGAACATAATGGACGGCCTCGCGGCGTTTGATGGAAAATACGAACCCGTACCCGCTCTCGCGCGAAGCTGGCGGGTAAGCGAGGATGGAAGGACTTATACCTTTAAAATAAGGGAAAAAGTCCTCTGGACAGACGGGGTGCCGCTTCGAGCCGGGGATTTCCTTTATTCATGGAAAAGGATTCTTAAACCCGAAACCGCCGGAAGCTACGCCTACTTTCTTTTTGACGTAAAAAACGCCAGGAAATTTAACTCAGGAGAGATAAAGGATTTTGCCAAAGTCGGGGTAAAAGCCCCGGATGAACATACTCTTATTGTTACCCTTGAAAAACCTAGGGCCTATTTTCTGAGCCTAGTGACTTTCATGTCCACTTTCCCGATGAGAAAAGATATTGTTGAGAGATACGGAACCAGGTGGACTGAAGCTGTGAACATAGTAACTCTGGGGCCTTATAGATTAAAGGAGTGGAAGCATCATAAGGAAGTTCTTATCGAGGAGTATGAAGGCTACTGGGGGGAGAAACCCAAAAGCGCTAAGAAGGTAAAGATGATAATGAACGAGAATCCCGTATCCACCCTTGCCCTTTATGAAAGCGGGGAGCTCGATTTTCTTGACAGCAAGGGAATTCCCCTGCTTGAGGTTCCAAGGGTTATGAAGCTGCCGGATTTTAAACAGAGCGTGGTTTTCAGAAACAACTACATAGGATTTAACACTAAAAAACCCCCGTTTGACAATCCTCTGGTGAGAAAGGCTTTCGCGAGTTCGATAGACAGGAAAAGCCTCGCGGGACTTCTCCAAGGGGCGGGAATGCCCGTAACTTCATGGATACCCATTGACATGCTTGCCCACAATCCCCGGATCGGTATTTCATTTGATGTGCAGAAGGCGAGGAAATTTCTTGAGATGGCTGGCTATCCGGGCGGAGAGAATTTTCCCAAGACCGCTTTTCTTTATCCGGATACCGGAAACAACAGAATTGTAGCCGAGGCGTTCCAGAGCATGTGGAAGGAGCATCTCGGCATCGAGGTGAAGCTCGTGAACCAGGAATGGACCGTATACCTTAGTACGCTCAGAACGGATCCTCCGCCCGTATTCAGGGCTGGATGGCAGGCGGATTTTCCGGATCCTCACAATTTCATGAATCTATTTGAATGTGGAAGCGGGAATAACCGTACTAGGTGGTGCAATCCGGAGTACGATCGATTAGTGGAGAAGGCAGCCGGGATTCTGGATCGCGGGCAAAGAACGGACCTTTACAACAGTGCCCAGAGAATTCTTACGGAAACCGACGTTCCGATAGTTCCTTATCTTAACTCGGTTCAGCAGAACATGATCAAACCGTACGTAAAAGGGCTTGAACCTGACCGTCTGAATTTCCTTTACTTCAGCAGAGTCGAGTTTGTGAACCATTTCACATCCGGCGAACGCTGAGGATCCGGGACGGACATCTCCGCGGGTTAATCAATAACACCTATCCTTAAGGTTACCTTTTTCGTATTTCTTGCGACCAGTTTTGCTATCATTAGTCCTGCCAGAAACCAGGCAATGAGACTGTCAATGACGATGACCGCTACGTAGAGAGTAGGAAAACCAAACCAGTTCCAGTAAGGAAAATGGCTTATAAGCCCTATTGCCGCCCCGATAGAGGCAACAAACCCCACCCGTCCCCAGTAACCCAGGCCAGCTGTCTGGGAGAGCAGATAGATAACGATCAGAACGCTTACGAGGTCGCCGAGGAACTGGGTCAGAAGCTGATTTGCCATGCTGGGGGGGTAGGCCTGAGGGAGGGCGTTTACGAAGGCAGCAGTTTCCCCCGCCTCGTGATCCTTATGGGAAAACGGCAGATAGTAAATGCCCGGTTTCGGGGCATTTGCCTCTATGACTTTGGCAACCTCGGGTTCGTTTGTAAATTTATTAGCTACCATCTGGTGCCATGGAAGAACCATCCATGACACTGAGCCCCAGGCCAAAAGAATTATTGCGGAAACTATAACAGCGGCCGTTTTCTTCAAAAGCGCTTTCCCTCCGGAGTTTTTAAACCCGGCTATTCCACCAACCGCACATTTCTATACTAACTAGGAGCTTTGACGATTGTCAATAAATTGAGGGAAATCGGGGAATTAGCAACTGTTCCTTCCTAGTCCGCTTAAGCCGTTATTATTACAGCTATAGCATCAAAACGAGATTCAAACACCTCAATGATTTTGTCAAAATCTGCGATCTTGAGGATTTTTTACGGAATCAGGCAAGCAACACAACACGAATCTCGTATTTCTACCTTGGAGAGTTTTTGCGGCAATCAGAATTGAACGCAATCCCGCTGAGAGCTTATTTGAAGTAAGGAATTATCTCTTTTGAGTAAGTTTCAAGAGCCAAGTCCGGATCGGGGCTGAACCTGTAGAACAACACGAAATTCCTTACCCCCGCATCTATGAACTTCTCGATTTTCTCTATGCAGTCCTTTTTCGATCCCGTAATGGTGAAGTCAAGTATGGCTTCTCTCGGGAAAAGCTGCCCGAGCTGCCTGAACCTCTGCCTTCCCTCTTCATCAGTCGGCACTATGTTGAAGTAGTTAAGACCGTGATATTCTTCGGGTATCTCGACGTCGTAGCCGGCTTTCAGCAACTGGTCTTGCATGACCAGCACGTACTTGAAAGGTTCTAGAGTCTCGTAGGCGGCGTCAACGCTTTCTCCAAGAGAGGTGAATACCCACAGGGCTGGGTCAAAACCGTCGTCAAGTGATCTTCCCACGTTATCCGCTGCGGCCTTTATCTCCCCGAGGTAGCCGGAATAGAGATCGGGATTCAGGTCTATCGGCAGCCATCCGTCGCCTTTTTCTCCCGTCAACTGAAGCCCCTTGGGCGTGTGGGTGGCCATGTAAAACGGCATCTTGTTTCTCTCGTAGGGCTTTATCTGCAAAAATGCGTTCTCAAGGTTGTAGAACTTTCCGTCAAAATCTACGGGTTCGTCGGTTTCCCAAAGAAGCTCCATGACTTCTATGGACTCTCTGAGTTTCGAAAGGGGTTTTCCCCAGTCGATTCCGAACGCGTCAAGATTCATCGATTCCCCGACTCCTAGGGAAAGCACTACCCTGCCCTTTGAAAGCTGATCAACGGTTGCGAGTCTCTGGGCGAAAACGGCGGGATGCATCCTGTGAGGATCGGAAACCGTTCCCAAAGCTATGTTTTCCGTTTTCATTGCCGCAGCCGCAGCCACGGTCCACGCCTCGGGAGCAATTGCTCCCGGCGCCACGAAAAGCAGATGGTCGGGGTACCATATGGTGTCGAATCCAAGCTGGTCGGCTTTTATCGAGAAATTTACGAGTCCGTCAACGTCAGCTCCTGGCATCGGAGCGGAAAGTCCAAATTTTATTTCTTTTCCCATTATATGGCACCTCGATTATGGTTTTGGAAGTAGATAGCGACCACGGTAGAATTATGGTTAATTTACGGTTTAAAGGCAAATAATTCAGTAAATATCCTGGAGGTGTGAAATGAAATTCGGAGTCGGACTCTTCAGCATGCAGACCCACAAGGATCTTGATTACCGCCATGTGGATCTTTACAGAAATTCCCTAGAGCACGTGAGACTTGCCGAAGCGGTGAATTTCGATTCGGTCTGGCTTTCCGAGCATCATTTTCTTGAGGATGGTTACTGCTCTTCACCCCTTGGGATGGCCGCCGCGATGGCCGCTGTGACTGAGAGGGTGAGAATAGGTACCGGAGCCTTTATACTCACGCTTCATAACCCCGTGAGGGTGGCCGAAGACGCTGCTACGGTCGATCTCATTTCCGGCGGAAGATTCGATCTGGGAGTTGCAATAGGATACAGAAAAGAAGAGTTCGAAGGGTTCGGAATTCCGGTGGCGCAAAGACCCTCGAGGATTGAAGAAGGCATAGAGATAATCGAGAAATGCTGGGAGGACGGCCCCTTTTCCTATGAAGGCAAGAGGTTCAGCTTCTCAAACATAGATGTTACTCCCAAGCCCGTGCAGAGACCCATACCTATATACATAGGAGCTTTCGAGGAACCCGCCGTACGGCGAGCCGGGCGCCTCGGGTACCCGCTTCTTATCGGCCCCGGCAGGACGGTTCCCATGATAATGGATACTCTAGGGTGGTATAACGATGAGGCTGAGAAAGCCGGTCGCGATCCGTCCGAAGCGGAGCACATACTGCTTCGGGAAACTTACGTGCGTGAGAGTACGGAAGAGGCCATTGCAGGTGGAACCGAGTACGTAATAAACATGTACAAGTTTTACCTAAGCCTAGGGGTCAAGATAGTGATAAGAGGGAAAACCATAACTGACCCTGATGATCCTTTCTTCGAATACATGGCGGAAGACCGCTTTATGATCGGCACCCCTGAGCACTGCGTTCAGGAGGTAAAGAAGTACGCAGAGAAAGCGGGAATCCGCAACATAATGTGCAGAATGGTGTTTCCCCAGGCTCCTGCCGAAGTCATAGCGCACTCGATTGAGCTTTTTGGAAAAGAGGTTATTCCCGAATTTAAACCTTAACCCGTAAAGACCTAAAAAGACGGTGGATGCGGACGCATCCGGGAAGCTGTCTTGCGGACTTTGCGTCTTGCACGGTTTCTTGACAGCCTCAACTCAAGCCACCACCCCGGCCAGTTGAGATCAGCCTCGATTTTTCTCCGCCAAGACAGCTTCTCGAACCCGCTTCGCTACCGGACTATTGAAACTCCGGAAATCATGCTGAACCCCGGGGATGAAAAACCGAAAACATTTTCATAATCTTCGTTGAACAAGTTATTGATTCTTGAAAACAGCTTGATTTTGTCAACAAATCTTTTCACGCTGATTTCGTAGGAAGTCGCTACGTCAACGAGAAAAAAAGAATCGTTTTTAACTCTGGTGCTTGGAAACCCGCTCCAGTCCACATCATCTCTACTGCCTACGTAATTTCCCGAAAGGCTAAAGTCAAAAGCATTTTTTGAATAACCTGTATTAAATGAGAACGAATGCTCAGGGATCCGTACGAGCCTTTCTCCCTTAGAGAAGGACGGAGACCCGAGGCCGCCGTCATCGTTTACTTCGGTTTTAACATACGTGTAGGCTGCGCTTAAGGTTAAAACGCTGCTCGGGTAAAAACGGATTGCAGCTTCTGCCCCCTCCGACTTCGCGCGGCTTATGTTCTCGTAATTGGTGCCGTTTTCAAACGGCGTGAAGCTGTATGCGATAATGTTTTTGAATTTGTTTTGGAAGAAACTCAAGTCAAGTTCGACTGTGTTATCAAACAGCGGCTGGTTAAAGCCTACTTCCGCAGTCAGGGCTTCTTCGGGTTTCAGATCCGGGTTGGGTATTGTTCCGAAAGCCGTGCTGAAATTTTCAAAAAAATTCGCTTCCTTGATTCCTCTGCTAATTCCTCCTCTTATCTCGGTTCCGGATTCTTTGATCTTCCACTTAGCAAAGACACTCGGACTCCACTCGCCCCCGAATGCCTCATTGTCGTCATATCTTATGCCCGCTGTTACGAAGAACATATTAAGCAACCCAAAGTTGTTCTGGGCGTAGAAGGCGTAGTTTTTTCTTGATTCATCCAGAGAGTCCGTCTCGAAACTTTCTTTTTCGTACTCGAAACCCGTTGAAGTTACGCTTGAGATCTGATCGAAGTCGACAAAAAAACTTGACCCGTACTCAAGCGATATTCTTTTATCAAGAGTATCAAACTCTGATTCGGACCCGTCCAGTTCAATGGGCTCGGGACCGTCATAGCTTTCCCGGTCAAGTTTCATATATCCGATCTTAAAAGAGTTCTCCCACCACTGCGTCGGGGAAAAAACAATGTCCGAGCCCGTGACGAGCGATTTTTCTTTCGTCTGGCTGTCGGGGTCAGCAAACGCATCAAGCCTGTCTCCCGCTCCCGCGGTCGGGAATTCGAACTTTGAATCTCTGTATATGGAGAAAAATGAGAGATTTAAATTGTCGCTTGCTTCCAAGCTCAGGTTCGCCGTGAAGTTATTGTTTTTGTAATCGTTATTGATTTCTAAGATGCCCTCATCGATGATTCTCTGGTGAGAAATAAAATAGCCCAGCTTCTCAAAACTGCCCGAGATGCTTGAGGAATGCTCAAGGATCATGGCGTCTTCGGCACGGAATCCTAAGGCCACGGAGCTTGCTTTTTTCATTTTTCCGCTTCCGCGTTTCGTTATTATGTTTATAACGGAAGATGCCGCGTCGGAACCGTAAAGAGATGAGTGTGCGCCCTTTATTATCTCTATTCTCTCTATGTTCTCAGTGGTAAGGGAAGAGATGTCAAAACCTCCTCCAGCTTGGTTTATCTGAACGCCGTTTATCATCACAAGGTTATAGTCCGACTGGCCTCCCCTTACAAAAATCGATGAGTTCCCTCCACGACTTCCCGTGCCGACCACGTTGAATCCTGCAACTCTCGAAAGTATCGATGAGATGTCTTTTTCCCCGCTCTTCTCGATTTCTTCTCTGTCAATGACGGTAACCGTAGATCCGAGACGCTCGGCGTCAATCCAGGTTTTTGTTCCCGTCACTACAATCTTTTCTGCTCTGTTTTCTTCCGAAAAACCCGCGGACGGAAACAAAGCTAGGATCAAAATAAAGGCGAAAAATATTTTAAGTCTGTTCATTCTTGACTCCTCCAGGTGCTGGTAGATAGCTTTCCCCGGAAGAGCGGCTAAATGAATGAACACATAGGGCGGAAATAAGAAAATGCGCGAATGCGCCGGAAATAAAAAATGTGTTTTTAATCGCCATACGCCTAACTCCCGAGGCAGAGCCACTAGATTGACTCAGGCAGGTCTTCCGACTTAAAGGGCCGCCTGTTATCAAAACAGAGCAACTTTTCCAGATACGGCCTTCCCGGCTGTATTAAAGCCAGTGACCCGAAGCGCAAGCACGCTTCGCATGGGCTGGAAAAAACCCTTATTACGGCTACGGGAACAGTTCGGGACTTTCACCCGATTCCCTTAACCTGAATCTAAATACAATGGTACAGGCTGGCTGTGGAGATGTCAAAGGCTCCCAGTCGACGGGAAGGCGTAATCAGGAATCGCCTTGTGTTTAGGAAGCAAGCATGCGGTCAAGTTCCCCTGAACGCTCAAGGGCCGCAAGGTCGTCATAACCGCCTATGAACTGCTCATTTACGAAGATCATGGGTACGGTTCTCCAGTTAAGGCTCTCAACGAGTTCCTTTCTTTTTTCTATGTCTTCATCAAGCCTTATCTCTTCGTAGTCCACTTGTTTTTTGTCAAGGAGCCTTTTTGCCCTTCTGCAGTAAATGCAATAAAAACTTGTGTATATGGTTACGGAACTCAATATAGCACCTCGGTTTGTTTTTGGGTCCTATGATGCTTGGTTTTTAGTATATATTCAAGTACGTTAAGCACTTACGTGTCCTTACTGGGCGATGGAGTTTTTGCACTATGCGGGAAAAGGTCTTTTTTTTCTTGGGGCTTTCGCTGATTTTCCTTATGAGTTCGTGCTCTGCCACGAAGTTTCTGGTGAACTATGCCTCGGGTGATGACAGGAAGTCTGGAAAGATGAAGGACTGGGTCTACACCACGGAACTAAACAGTTACCGTGTCGCACCTCTTTCGCAGAACTGGGAAAGAGTGTCGATAGAAGGTGGGGATATAGCTTTTTACAATCCGGCGAGTGACCTCGTCCTAACGGTAAGTTCGCTCTGCACGGACCGGGATTATAATCTTCAGACGCTCTCGGATTCCTTGGTGGTTGGCTTGAGCAAGAAGCGGATTAAACTGCGAGAGGATATAGAAGTCGACGGTGCCGCGGGGCTATACACAGAATACGAGGCGTCGCTTGACGATGAGAGTTTCATGCTTGCGACGGTAGTGCATAAGTCCGGCAAGTGCGATTATGACTTCAGTTATTCTGCAGGCTCGGCCGACTTCAAAGCGAATCTTGGGAAGTTCATTGATTTCGTTTCAGGTTTCGAGGAGATCTGGGCTAAATGAGCAGGTTTGTATCCGAGGTTTTCAACAGTTTTCTTAACTTTGTTCTCGGTGTTGGAGAGGTCTGTTTTTTCTTCTGGAATTCAATCGTAGCTACTGTTACTCCCCCATATGATTACGGTCTTCTGATGGCCCAGATATACGATATAGGTTATCGTTCCATCTCAATAGTAGTGGTTTCCGCCATGGCGATCGGAATGGTGATGGTGGTGCAGCTGGCGTGGGGATTCGCGTGGTTCGGGGCGAAGGGGCTTGTAGGTCCCGTGGTTACTCTCTCGTTCGTGAGGGAGCTCGGTCCCATAATAACCTCTCTTCTTGTGGGCGGTAGGGTTGGTTCCGGTATCACGGCCGAGATAAGCTCGATGAAGGTAACGGAGCAGATAGACGCCATAAAGACCCTTGGAGCCGATCCGATCAGAAAACTTGTCTCTCCGAGGCTTATGGCATGCATCATATCTTTTCCACTGCTTGCGGTAATATCTAACCTCGCGGGCATAGGAGGGGCGATGATCATCTCTCAGATGGAACTTAACGTGAAACCCACTCTTTTCATCGAAAGCATAAGAGGCTGGGTTTCTCTTGAAGACCTGATGACCGGTATTTCCAAGACGCTGTTTTTCGGAATCATAGTGGCGATCACGGGCTGCTATGTGGGAATGAAGGCCGAGGGGGGAACACGCGGGGTCGGAAACGCCACCACTAAAACTGTTGTGATCTCGCTTTTCCTGATAATACTTTTCGACTTCATTCTCTCGAAAATATTCGTCATTGCTTTTTATGACTTCTAAATCTTTTGTCCGACCCGCTTAAATTTCTTTGACTTTGAGCTTACATTCGGTAGAATCGATACCCTTAATTTATCCGAAGAGAGAATACTATGAAGTCATACATGGCCAGAAACGACGATTTTGAAAAGAAGTGGTACCTGATCGACGCTCGGGGAAAACCCGTCGGAAGGCTTGCAACCAAGGTGGTTTCGATTCTTAGGGGCAAGGGCAAACCGCAGTTTGCTCCTCATTCGGATATCGGAGATTTCGTCGTTATAGTCAACGCCGATAAAGCCACATTCTCTGGCAGGAAGTGGGAGCAGAAAACCTACTACAGCCATTCCCACTATCCCGGGGGACTTAAATCCGTTACTGCGCAAGAACTGGCCGAGAAAAAGCCGGGAGAGATAATCCGCAAGGCCGTCTGGGGGATGCTTCCCAAAAACAGGTGGCAGAAGAAACTCATACAGCGGATGAAAGTCTATGTCGGAGACAAGCATCCGCACATGGCCCAAAATCCCGAGGTTCTGGAGGTCTGATTCATTATGCCTGAAACCGTTATTTACAATGGCACGGGGAGAAGAAAAACGTCAATCGCAAGAGTCTGGCTTAGGAGAGGTAGCGGTTCCATTACCGTGAACAAAAAATCCGTGGAAGAGTACTTTCCCAGAGAAGTATGGCAGATAAAGGCCCGCGAACCACTTAGCGTCACCGATACTTCTATGGAGTATGACGTGATGGTCAGGGTGAAGGGAGGAGGACTTACCGGCCAGGCGGGAGCCATGAGCCACGGACTTGCCAGAGCCCTTCTCAAGGCCAACGAGTCGCTTCGCAAGAAACTCAAGGTTTCCGGACTGCTGAAACGCGATCCCAGGATGGTTGAGAGCAAAAAGTATGGGAAACGCAAGGCGAGAAGGGGACAGCAGTTCTCCAAAAGGTAATTCATACTTGACCGATCCAAACCAGAAGTTCCAGAGAAAATTCGACATCCGCCCGGCCAAGGGAAAGCTTGGGGTGCTGATCCCTGGGATGAGCGGGGCGGTAAGCACAACTTTCATAGCGGGCGTAAAGGCGGTGGTAAAGGGAGTGGGAAGGCCCATCGGCTCCCTGACGCAGATGGGGAAAATCAGGCTCGGCAAAAGAACCGAGAAGAACTTTCCTCTCATAAAAGATTTGGTTCCGCTGGCCGAAATCCAGGACATGGTGTTTGCCGGATGGGACATACACGATGAAGACTGCCACGCCTCGGCGCTTCGGGCCGGAGTGCTCAGTCCCGAACTTCTCGGGAAAATAAGACGGGATCTTGAAAAAGAGTCACCTATGCGGGCTGTTTTCGATAACAGGTACGTCCGTAATCTCAAGGGTTCCTACGTAAAAAGGGGCAAGACGAAGATGCATCTTGCCGAGGCCCTGATCAGGGACATAAAGAGATTCCAGAGGGAAAACGATATCGAAAGGTTGGTAATGCTCTGGTGCGGGAGTACCGAGGTATATCTTGAGCCGTCGGAAGTTCATGAAACCATAGAGAGTTTCGAGAAGGGGCTAAGGGAAAATCACGACGATATTCCCCCGAGCATGATCTACGCCTACGCGGCCATAAAATGCGGCGCCTCCTACGGGAACGGGGCCCCTAATCTATCCGTGGACATCCCCGCGCTTCAGCAGCTCGCGATTGAAAACGAGGTTCCAATAGCCGGCAAAGACTTCAAAACCGGCCAGACACTCATGAAGACTATTCTGGCTCCGGGTCTTAAAAGCAGGATGCTCGGGCTCAACGGGTGGTTTTCAACCAATATACTGGGTAACCGGGACGGAGAGGTGCTTGATGATCCCGGTTCTTTCAAAACCAAGGAAGAAAGCAAGCTGGGTGCACTTGAGTACATATTTCAGCCCGAGATAAATCCTGAGCTTTACTCGGATTACTACCACAAGGTAAGAATAAACTACTACCCGCCGCGCGGAGACGAAAAAGAGGCGTGGGACAATATAGATGTTTTCGGATGGCTTGATTATCCCATGCAGATAAAGATCAATTTTCTCTGCCGTGACAGTATACTCGCCGCACCGGTGGTTCTTGATCTCGTGCTGTTCCTAGATCTTGCGCATCGCGCCGGTATCTACGGGGTCCAGGAGTGGCTTTCCTTTTATTTCAAAAGTCCCATGGTCGATAAGAGGCTCTACCCAGAGCACGATCTTTTCGTTCAGTTCACCAAGCTGCAGAACACGCTTCGCTACCTGCAGGGCGAGGAACTGATAAGCCATCTGGGGATTGATTACTACGGTTTCGGCTAAGCGGGCCGCGGTTCTGCTCTACTGCTTGAGGAAGCTTTCTAGGTCTTTTCTCACGCCGGAACTTGCGAGTTTCCCGAGGGCGGCTTTTTCTATTTGTCTTATCCTTTCCCTGGTCAGATTGAATCTCTTGCCGATCTCATCGAGAGTGTAGGTGCTCTGGCGTCCTATGCCGAAGCGAAGCCTGATGATCTCCTCTTCTCTTTGATTCAGAAGGGTAAGAGCTTCCTTCAGTTTTTCCGCAAGGGACATCTTCGCTATTATCGTGTCGGGGATTTTAGCTTCCTTATCCGCGACCGAATCAAGAAGCGTGGTCTTCTCCCCGTCGAGAACCGGCGTGTCGAGGCTTATGGCGTCGTTTGTGGAATTGAGAATCCTGTTTATAACCTCTGCTGAGATTCCCGAAGCCTCGGCTATTTCCTTGGGCGTCGGCTTTCTTCCCATTTCCTTGCTAAGCTTTGCACTCGTCTTGTAAACCCTGTTTGCCTGCTCAAGCAAGTAGACAGGGACCTTTATGGTCCTGGTCTGTCCCTGCAGGGCCCTGAGTATGGCCTGGTGTATCCACCATGAGGCGTAGGTGGAGAACTTGTAGCCTTTTGTGTAATCAAATCTTTCGACCGCGCGCATTAGACCTAGGTTTCCTTCCTGGATGAGATCCGGAAGCGGCAGGCCTCTGCTCATGTACCTTCTCGAAATCGTTATTACGAGTCTCAGGTTGGCCTTTACGAACTTCTGCTTGAGTTTGAGTGCCCAGTCGACGTAAATTCTCTCCATAGCGCGCAGGACCGCTATTCTGTGTGCTATCGCACGCGCCTTGGCCGAGTTTTTTCTTGTGCGGATTTTCTCGTATTTTTCAATGCTCTTGGGAACCTTGGCCATCCTGATTTCGCACATCTTGATTCTCGCGGATATCTCGACTTCCTGTTTCGCGGCGAAAAGAGGCTCAACGGCCATGTCCTTAAAGTAGACGTAAAGAAGCCGGAGCTGTTCATCGGGGATCCATTTGTCCTTCTCTTTGTCCTTCCCCCTGGGTTTCAGTTCCTCTTCGTCCGAGCTGTCAAAACTCTCTTCGGTTTCGTTTTCCTCGATGTCGTCGTCAACATCATAGGATTCAAACCCAGAGTCGTGTTCCGCATTATCCTGAAAATCCTTGTATTTAATGTCCACCTTACTCTCTCACCAATTCCCTGATTGAAAAACGGAGGTAACAAAAAAGGTTTTCAAAGCCCGAGCGGGCAATGAAAATTAGCACCTTCCATCCCTATTAGGGAATTATAAGATTTTTCGTGCTAAAATGTAAGCGTTTTTTTTCCAAGTACGGTTTCGCGGGAATTACTTCGCCTCGGCGAAGTTCTCCGAAACCTGTTCCCAGTTCACCACATTCCACCACGCCTTCACGTAGTCGGGCCTTCTGTTCTGGTAGTTCAGATAATATGCATGCTCCCAGACGTCGAGGCCCAGAATGGGTTTCAGTCCCTCGGAAACCGGGTTATCCTGGTTTGGGGTGGATGTTACCACGAGCCCTCCGCCCTCGTCCACGCAAAGCCACGCCCAGCCGCTTCCGAATCTGGTGGCGGCTGCTTTGGAGAATGTCTCGGCGAAAGCGTCGAAGCTTCCGAACGCGGAATCTATGGCATCGGCAAGCTCACCCGAAGGCGTTCCTCCGGAACCGGGAGCCATGCACGGCCAGAAAAGGCTGTGATTCGCGTGCCCTCCGCCGTTGTTTCTTACCGCGGTTCTTATGTCTTCGGGAACGGAGTCAAGATCGCCGAGCAGTTCCTCAAGCGATTTGTCCGCCAACTCCGGATGTTTCTCCAGCGCTGCGTTTAAGTTGTTTACGTACCCTTGATGATGCTTTGAGTGATGTATTCTCATTGTTTCCGCGTCTATATGCGGTTCCAAAGCGTCATGATCATAAGGAAGATCAGGTAATTCGTGCGCCATTTTCCTCTCCTTTTAATCTCTCGAAATAAAAAGCCGAATTTGGGATTATATATACAACTGCGGACAGTTGCAAGTAGATTATACCAGAATGTCAGGGGAATCCTATGCTTGTTAGCGAATTCCGAAGCATACCAAGCCGGGGAGTCCACAGACCCTGGACACGGGCAGTTTCTACCGAAAGGCTGCTCTTTTTGCCTGTTTCGTCAGTACGTGCGACCCTCACGACAACCTCCCGCGCATTGAACTGCGGAAACCCAGCCTTTGAGGCTGACAGTACGAAACCCATGTCTACTGTTTATACCAGCTTCGGAGGGAAAAAGTCAGCGATTCTTTTTAACTTCCTGTGAATTTACGATTAAATCACTGACCAAGCATAGCGTGGAATCGCCCTGACCAGAAGGGTACTGGAAGTAAATTGAATTAACCGCCGTTTTGCAATGAATATAGATACGTTTCCATTCAGCCTGACTCAGACTCTCCCAGCAACCCTGCACTTGTCTCTATGTACGTAAAAATGGTGGCAACATGTCTTCGACCGTAAGCCAAGAAGCGGTCGAAAAGATGGAACAGATAAAATGGGACCGCCGGAATTAACCGTCTTTCTTACGGAATCAGAGAGACTCTAGCCGGAAAATTCGCTTTACTTCTTTGACCGGTCTCTCCACCAAAACGCAATACAGATTGAGAACACTACCAAAAACAGGTTAAAAACAGCACTCCAAGGCTTGCTGTCCGTCCCCGCAATGGCGCATCCGTCATCACCATCACTATCCATGTCGCCAGCGCCATCCGGCTCGAACGGTTCATAAGTTCCGGAACCAAAAATGAAAACTGTTCGCGGCCGGTGGTCGAATGTCACCGCTTCAACATAACTGGTCTTAAGCGATCTTCCGGGTGATCTCCCCTCCATATCAACATCGTCTTCCTCTATAGTCGGATTGTCCCATTTATACTTGACAAAACCCGACTCCCCGTGCTCTCCCGCAACTTTAAGAATCTCGGCACCGATGTCAACTTCATCCTCGTCAAGGATATTCTCAAAAGGACTCCCCGTAAACTCCGGATTGTTTCCGTTAAGGATCACAAAAGGAGCTCTATTCCCTATTTTAGCCATGATAAAGAGGTATATGGAGCCTTCCTTCCAATGTCCTCTTCCCAGACATGACGCCTTATTAAGGGCATCTTGGAGCCCCTGCGTACCTTGTGGTGTCTGCTCTAGCTTTAGCAAACCATCAATTCTCTTGATCGCCTCCTTTACAAAGTCCCTCAAGTCTTCGTCTGCTCCACTCTCGTTTACCTGTTGGGCCGTTACAGCAGGTTCATAATCTGGACAGTCAGGGGGTGTTATAGCCGGGTCGTCCTTTGCATGATTAAAACCACCGATTAAGATGCCCTTTAACTCTCGGTTGATAGAGTCATATTGAACTGCGCAACTCCACCTATCCATATCTCCGTACTGGACACAAGCTGCTTCCCCCGGAGCGACTTGTTCAAGCTTGGCAAGGAGCTCTCGTACAGTCTCAAGACCGGCTATGGAGTTTCCAAACAAGTCTTTGGTATAGATTCCATGATTTATTATGGTTCCACCACTTTTGCTAATTGTAATCAGGTATACAGAATCACTGTTCCATGTTTCCTGCGTTCTCATTTGCCTGTTGAAAGCCGAAAGCTCGGCACGTCCTCCCGCAACGGCCTCATCCATGTGCCGTTTTGCGTGCAATACAAAGCTTTTCATTGTAGGTTCATCGCTAGCAGAAGCCGCCTCGCTAGCCGTTGTTTGAGGATCGTCATGGGATCCATCGGCAAAAGCGGAAATGCCCGGGAAAAAAGTTATCATAGCAAACATCACGCCTAATGTGATTACAAAACCTCGAAAGCTCTTCATAATACCCCCTCCTGAATTACAATTCTGAAATAGGTTGCACCTTTATAAAAACAATTGAGGCTGTAAAAGAACGGAATGTTTAACTTAAGGGCTTTTAAATCTTGTAATTCGTAATTTTTTTCTCATCAAAAAGCCCTAGAAACCTCGTTATATCCAGCTTGATTTGTACATCGTTCCCGGGATGTTTTGGATCCGTCTTTGCCAGCTTAACCCGTTGTCCGTTTCCGCCCTTCCTCTGAAACACGATACAACCGCCTATCATGATATTTCCGCCTCGGCTTGTAAACTGGATGTCCGAGCCTATCAGCTTGAGAACATCCTTCATTTTCCATATCCGCATGACGCTCTCACACGCATCATAAAGCACAAGGATTTCTCTTGAGGGGTTAGCGGAGAAAGCATTAGAAACTATCCGCTTTGCCCGCACTTCAAAAATCTGTTTCCATCTCTGTCTTGTCTCTTGAGGAAACAAAAGCGATTTTGTGTTGGCGCTCTTGGACAATACCAAGTCCTTAAGTTCGCTTCTCTCCGCTTGCGACAGGTCAAACCTCTCGGCAAAGGTATCAATAGGCATTCGAGTTACCTGATTGTATCCCTTGCCCTTGTAAGCCTTCACATTGGCGTCCATAGTCCGGTCTCCGGCAAAGCTCATTTTCACATCGCACTTTGCCGTTTCTCCGCCTGTCTGCATTGATATCAGATACCTTCCCTCAATGCCGAAAGCGTCTTGTATAGTCTTAATCACGCGGGGATGGTCGCCTACACTGTTCTTGAACAGTATCTCCACATTGCTTCCCCTGTATGCGTTTCTGTTCCCTCTCATATCACTATGCTATCATAAGCCCTTGTTACCATGTCGGGAATAACGGCGTTGCCAAGTTGCCTGTAGCCTCTCGCTCCAACATCGGTAACATGATTAACATCAAAACCCATAAGCCTCTTACACTCGGAAATAGACAACCGCCTTACCACGCCGTCAACCAGATATAAGCCTGTTCTAGACCCTACGCCGCCACTATCCGCCGCAAGCGTAATGGCGTGTCCGTTAGGATGGTATATTCTCTCACCTTGCCCACCCTTGTTAAGATGTCCTATTCTGATCGGCTTGTGTGCAGGTTCGGGTTCACCATCTTTTTCAATCGTGATGTCATCCCTTCGGATTATCAAACGCTCATCCACAAAATCATCAAGCACATCCTTTAGAAATATATCTTTGCGGTCGGGTTTCGGTTCTTTATACCGCAACCCAGTACCTTTTCTCACACAAGCGAAATAGACCCTTTCTCTTTTCTGGGGAATGCCGTAATCGCTTGCGTCAAGTAGGGAATAGTGAACGGAATAACCCGCCTCGTCCAGCCTTGCTTCAATCGTTTTCATTACATCTCCGCCGTCCACTGTAAGGATGTTTCGTACATTCTCAAGCAGAAGCACTAACGGCTTGTGATATTCCACTACACGCAAGATTTCATAAAAGAGCCTCCCCCTGCGGTCATCCATACCGCCTTTTTTTCCGGCTATGCTGAAACTCTGACAGGGGAAACCGGCACAGAGAATATCATGCTTAGGTATCTCCCGGGCATTGATTTCACAAATATCGCCCCTGGGATTGTCATTGAAATTTCTTTGGTAAACCATCCGAGCGTGTTCGTCTATCTCTGAAGAAAAAACACACTTCATTCCCAGCCTTTCCATTGACACCCGGAAACCGCCTATGCCCGCAAACAGGTCTATGAAGTTATACACGCCCCGCCACCGCTCCGAGCATCGCATCAAAAACAACTTCCGGCTTTTCTTCTCGGGCATTGTACTTAAACACCGATTCCGCAATGTAGAGGGGAAGATACTTGACTGTGTAGTTATGGTGCGTTCCATACCAAGCCCGCTTTACAAGAGACCAGTAGCCTTCCACGCTGTTAGTGTGAACAGTCTTGTTTTTCACATATTCCTTAGCCGAGTGATTAACCCTCTTGTGCGGGGCAAGAGCTCCGATCCTGTTATAGATCGGGTATTCGTCAGTGTGTATTTCACTGTCTCCGAGCTTTACATTCTCAAGTATCATGTTTCTTACGAAACCTTGCCTGTATTGCCCTTTGGCAACCGGCTTGGCTATCACCCTGCCTTTCCGTTCAACCATGCCTACAACCATCGCCTTGTCCGTCCCTCTGCCCCTCTTGCGGATGTTTTCGGGGCCTTGATGACGGGGTTTTCCGCCGATATAGGTTTCGTCTATTTCTACGATTCCCTGAAGTATCGGAGAACGCATACCGAGTAAGCCTTTTCTTATCCTTTGTGAGAGCCTGTAAGCCGAAGGAACGCTTATTCCAAGATGTCGTGATAACTGACGGCTTGAGATTGATTTCTTTGCTTCGGCAAGCAGGGATATTGCCAAAAACCATTTCCAAAGCGGAATTTTGGTTTTGTGCATTATTGTGTTTACGGTCGGAGAGAAGGAATTACCGCAATCGTAGCAAGCAAGCCTTCTGCGTCTCCCTTTTTCCTTTGCCTTTATGCCCGTCTTGATGCTTCCGCAGTAGGGGCAGGCAGGTTCCTTGTCCCAGCGGAGCTTGCATAGGTAGTCCGTGCAGGCATCATCGTTATTGGCAAAGTGTTCTATAACCTTTATACTGTTTACTGTGTTTAACCTCCTAAGATGGTATAAGAATAACACAGTTTCAGTAAAATGTCAAGCCCTTAAGTTAAACATTCCGTAAAAGAATAATCTGGAATCTCTTTGGGCAAGTCCAGCGAAACCAGTTCTCGCATTCCCCCACTGCCTTCTTGGGTCTGGAAGCTTCGCCGGATAATGCAAAACCCCAAAATATCTTCACAGTCTTATATAATTTACTCTCTGCAGTAGATTATGCCAAAAATTGTCCCCCGTTTTTACATATAGTTACGATAAAGTAAATTTAAACTCCTGAGGTTTCCATGTCGGAAAACATAATCGAAATGACGGACGTGTGTAAGTCCTTTGACGGAAAGGTTGTTCACAGGGGAATAAATCTTTCCGTAAGAAGCGGAGAGATCATTACCGTCTTGGGGGAGAGTGGAGTCGGGAAAAGCGTTTTGCTAAAGGAGATAAACGGTCTCGTTAAACCCGACAGCGGAAAGGTCGTGGTTCTGGGAGAGGATACTGTGCAGATGGACGAGAAGCAGCTTGTGAAAATAAGAAAGGAAACGGGTATGCTGTTTCAGGGTTCCGCCCTTTTTGACTCGCTTAGCGTGGAGGAGAATATAGCTTATCCCCTGATTGAAAACTCGGATCTTCCCCCTGAGGAGATAAAAGAAGCAGTTGCCCGAAACCTCGAACTGGTCGATCTTCCGGGAATCGAAGACAAGTACCCCGGGGAACTGAGCGGAGGGATGAAAAAAAGAGTGGCTCTTGCAAGAGCAATCGCCACCCGTCCGAAGATTCTTCTCTACGACGAGCCCACGACCGGTCTTGATCCTCCCAATATAAAAAGGATTGCCAAGCTGATAAAGAGCATGAGAGACCGGCTCAGGATAACCGGGGTCGTCATTACCCACGACATAGGCACCGCCTACGAGGTTTCTGACAGGATAGCGTTTCTTTACGAGGGAGAAATTGTGTTCACGGGAACTGTGCCCGAGGCCCGCGAGAGCAACATTTCCACATTCAGGAATTTTCTCGATAGCAAGATGTAGAGGCATTAAAACCTGATTTTTGTCGGAGAATCTGCACCAACTCTTGAGTTGCAAGAGCGGAAAGGAGCTTTTCCAAAGAATTATGGTTTCGGTGGATCCGGGCTTAGGCACGCTGAAGCCATGGCTGCTATACCTTCTTTTCTTCCTGTAAAACCCAGGCCTTCGGCTGAAGTTCCCTTTACGTTTACGGCGTCGCTCGAAATTCCTAGGGCATCGGCGATTTTCTCCTCCATAGCGGATGAGTGAGGAGAAATTCTTGGCTCCTCGCACACCACCGTGCAATCAATATTTTCTATACGGTAGCCCTTGCCTGCCATCATCCGGGCGACCCGGGAGAGAATTGAGAGGCTTGAAGCATCCTTGTATTTTGGGTCGTTCGGCGGAAAGTGTTTTCCCAGGTCTCCCTCGCCGATAGCTCCCAAAATAGCGTCGGCAACCGCGTGGGAAAGCACGTCAGCGTCGGAATGACCGGCAAGCCCCCGGTAGCCCTGAATCTCAACGCCGCCCAGTATGAGCGCTCTTTCCTCGCAAAACGCGTGCGCGTCAAACCCCGTTCCTATTCTGTACATTGACCACTTCTCCTTTGCTTACGATAAGCTGAGCTATTTTGAAGTCGGCTGCGGTTGTGATTTTTATGTTAAGGTCGTCTCCCGCTACCACGCTTACCCTTATTCCCTTCGCTTCGGCAAGCGCCGATTCGTCGGTCGCGTCAAGATCCGCGATGCCGTCTGAGCAATAGATTTCCGCGAGTATCTCCCGGCGAAAAGCCTGCGGAGTCTGGGCTCTCCAGAGTTTCTCCCTTGGAACCGTTTCCGAAATAAACGGTCCGGGCTCATGTGCCCGCTTCAACGTGTCCGTAACGGGAACGGCGCATATGCAAGCGCCTGTGCGGGCGCATCCCTCTATGACTCTTTTGATCGTGTCGTTATCAACGAAAGGTCTCGCAGCATCGTGAATTAGCACCATGTCACTGTCCGGTGGTGTGGCGCGAAAACCGTTTCTTACGGATACATGCCTTTTTTCGCCCCCGGCGACTATCGAGGTGATTTTTTCAAACCCGAAGCTCTCGAGCAGTTCCCTTGAGCGCGAAATTTCGTCCTCGGGCACTACGACCACTACGCTTGTTATGAGTCCGCTCGACTCGAAAGTCGAAAGGCAGTAGGTAAAAAGAGGTTTTCCGCCGAGTGCGGCGAACTGCTTTTTCCCATGAGTGGAGAATCTTTTAGAAAGACCGGCGGCCGCCACTACGGCTGAGACTTTTGGGGTACTCACAGGGTCAGCCCTCTTTTTTCAGTTTTGCGAAAACTATCCTTCCGGTCGGTGTCTGAACCATGCTTCTCGCTGAAACGTCCACGTCTTTTCCTATCTGCCTTGAGGCGTTGTCCGTTACCACCATTGTTCCGTCGTCGAGATAGCCGACTGCCTGATGCTGTTCCTTTCCGGGTTTCACGAGGCTTATTCTTATTGTCTGCCCCTGCTCCACAACGGGTCTCAGAGCGTGGTTCAGGTTGTTTATGTTAAGCACGGTGATTTTCTCGAGATCGGCGATCTTCTTTAGGTTGTAGTCGTTGGTGACCAGTATTCCGTTCAATTTCTTCGAGAGTTCAATGAGTTTTATGTCCGCGTCTTTTATGTGTTCGAAATCATGATCGGTGATGCTGACGCTTATCGAGGGGATGTCGTTTTGCATCCTGTTTATGATGTCAAGCCCCCTTCTGCCGCGAGTTTTTCTTGCGGGGTCCGAGGAATCCGCTATGTACTGAAGTTCCTGGATGATGAATTTGGGTATTATTAGTTCTCCTTGGAGAAATCCCGTTTCGGCGATGTCGGCGATGCGCCCGTCTATTATGACGCTCGTGTCAAGTATTTTCGGGGCAAGTGCCTCCGGCTGCCTGAAAAACGAGTCGGATGCTGCCGTGGCAAGGGAGGTTTTGTCAAAACCTATTACCGCGCCTACGCAAAGGAGAAGCAGGAAGATTCCCGCTTTTACATGGGGAAGCAGGGGCCCGGCTAACGGAAAGCTGTTAAGAATAGTGAGCACCGCAAGGTATATGAAAGTGGCTGTGAGCATTCCGACTGACATTCCGAGTGCCTGGCGAAGCGAGATTTTCCTGAAAAGCATCCGGAAACCCGCAAGAACCACAAAAGCGAATATCCCGCAGCCGACGGCCGTGAGAACCGAGCGGGAAAGAGAAAGGTAGTCGGGACCGAGGGCAAACGCAACAAGTGCAAACGCTATGGAAAGTGTAATAGAGAGTCTCATTAATAATCCGGCCCTTCCGAGGGAGCAAACTATAGAATATATGAAGGCTTGAGTTTTAACAAGTTCTCCGTTGCGGGCTTGGGGATACGGTCGGCGGTTTTTCACCGATTTCTACTGGTCAGTTATAATTATTGTATTCCGGGCGAAATGAACCGGTTTTTTTGATTTTCCACACAGCCGGGTTTTCGCGTGGACGAAATATGATGAAATTCTGCACTCTTGCCAGCGGCAGTTCTGGCAACTCGCTTTATCTTGAGTCGAAATACTCGAAAATACTGATTGACGCGGGAATTAGCTTCCGAAGGATCTCGCGGAGTCTCGGGGATATGGGTATAGTCGTGTCCGATCTTGACGCTGTGGTGCTTTCGCACGAGCACGAGGACCACTCAAGAGCTGTCGGGAGAATGTCCGCAGTGCCTGTTTACGTGTCAGGTGAAACTGTTGGTTTCTGGGAAGGAAAAAGAAACGGACGCAGTAACGGAAACGGCGCCAAGACTTCACATTTGCCCAATGGTGGGATAGAGGAACTGAGGGAATTTAACTCAGAAGAGCCGTTTCGTATAAACGACCTTACCCTTACTCCCTTCTCGGTGGCGCACGACGCCATCGATCCGGTCGGTTTCACCGTAACCGATGGCTGCGTCAAGGTAGGCATAGTTACCGACATAGGGAAACCTACGGCGCTTGTGAGGGAGAGCCTTAAAAACTGCGACGCCCTAGTGCTCGAATCGAATCATGACAGGGAAATGCTTTTTTCGGGTTCCTACCCGCCGTACCTCAAGCAGAGAATAAGCGGGGGGCACGGGCACCTGTCGAATGATCAGTCAGCATCCCTTCTGGGCGATGTTCTGCACGACGGGTTAAAATACGTTCTGCTGGCGCACCTAAGTGCGAGTAACAACACTCCCGAGATGGCGCTTGGGTGCTCGCTTGAAGTTCTGCGCCGAAGAGGTGCTGAAGGCCGTGTTGCTTTGGCTGTGGCTCCGCGAAGCGCGGCCGGGGAGGTTATAACGATTTGATCTCAAGGTACTCCAGAGAGGAAATGTCGCGGATATGGTCGGACGAGAACCGCTACCGCACCTGGCTCGAGGTGGAGCTGGCCGTGTGCGAAGCGTGGGCGCACTACGGGGAGATCCCTGCCGACTCTCTCGCCGGCATAAAGAAAAAAGCCGCCTTTGACGTAGAAAGAATTGCCGAGCTTGAAAGGGAACTTAAACACGACGTTCTGGCCTTTCTCACCTGCGTTTCCGAGTACGTCGGAGATGATTCGAGGTTCATTCATCTCGGAATGACCTCTTCAGATGTTCTTGATACCGCTTTTTCTATACAGCTTCGCAATGCGGGCGGACTGATAGTCGGGGGTCTTGAGAAACTGCTCGGGACTCTCCGCAAAAAGGCGTTTGACTACAAGGATACTCCGATGATCGGGCGCTCCCACGGCATACACGCCGAACCCAGAACTCTGGGCTTGGTGTTTGCCCTGTGGTATGACGAGATGAGAAGAAACCTTGAGAGAATGAATTCAGCGCGGGACGCCGTGAGCGTGGGGATGATGTCGGGCGCCGTCGGCACCTATGCCAATATAACTCCGGAGGTTGAGCGTTACGCATGCGAGCTGCTTGGGCTCCGTCCTGCGGGAATATCGACGCAGGTGATACAAAGAGACATTTACGCGCAGTATTTTCTCTGTCTTTCTCTCATAGCGGCTTCGGTGGAGAAAATCGCTACCGAGATAAGACATTACCAGAGAACCGAGGTAGGAGAGATGGAAGAGCCTTTTACCGAGGGGCAGAAGGGATCTTCCGCAATGCCGCACAAGAGAAACCCTGTGCTTTCGGAAAACCTCTGCGGACTCTCAAGGATAGTAAGATCCCACTCTGCCGCAGCTCTTGAAAACATAGCTCTCTGGCACGAAAGGGACATAAGTCACTCCTCCGTCGAGAGGGTCATAGGTCCCGACGGAACAATACTTGTTGATTTCATGCTTGAGAGACTCTGCGGCCTGATCGAGGGCCTGCGGGTCTATCCCGACAAACTCGAGAGCAACATCTGGATTACCCGGGGACTTGTTTTTTCCCAGAAGATTCTCCTTAAACTTGTAAAAAAGGGCCTTTCAAGGGAGGAGGCCTACTTGCTCGTGCAGCGAAACGCCATGAAGTGCTGGGAGGAACAAAAGGATTTTCGGGACCTGCTGAAAACCGACTCGCAGATAACGGGTATCCTTTCGGACAAAGAGATCGATTCGTGTTTTGAACTTGAAGAAGATCTAAAAAACATAGACCATATCTTCGCCGCCGTTTTCGGCGAATCATAACTGGCAAGGAGTTTCCACAAAATGAGAAAAGAAGTATTCTCCCGAAAGGCGAGAGAGTCTGTTTTTGCAACGGCTGTTTTAACGATCCTGGCGGCAGTTTTTCTTTCCCCCGCGACTCTCTTTGCGCTCGATAATGTTGACCCCGGAAAACTTGAGTACCACTTCAAGAACCGCTATGGGGTTTATCTTCCATCTGGTTTTACGGTAAAGGCGGTTAAAGGGAAAGATTCTGAGATGAGAGAATTCAAGGAGGGCAAATACGAAGTCGGATTTCCTGACGGTAAAAGTCGAAGCTTCCCGTTTCTTGTAAGTCGTGACGGGAAGTTTTTGATAATGGGCAACCCGCCCATCGTAAAGGTGAATGAGATGGAGGAAACGGGTGTTAAGGGAGTCAAGCAAGGGTCTCTTGCCTCAGAAGGTGGACAGGTTCCGATTCTGGTTTCAGGAGACCGCAAAACAATAATGGTCGGCAGGCTTGAAAATCTCGACAAAGATCCAGCAGCCGAGACCGCCCAGAAGATCTCCCTTGAGAATGTTCCTTCAAAAGGAAATCCTGATGCCCAGGTAACCGTGGTTGAGTACTCGGATTTTCAATGTGGCTACTGTGCCAAGGCCGCAAACGAGGTCGCAGACTTTCTCAAGGACTACCAAGGCAAAGTCAGATTGTTTTACAAACAGTTCCCGCTTTCGTTTCACAAGTGGGCCGAGGATGCCTCGATCGCCTCTCTTTGCGTGTATGACCAAGCAAACGACAAATTCTGGGAGATCCACGACACTATTTTCGAAAAGCAGGGAGAAATAAAGGTTGCCGACGCCAAAGAGACCTTTGCCGAGATGGCGCGCAAACTCGGGGTCGACATGAAAAAATACAATCAATGTGTTGAATCCGAGGAAACCAAGCGGAGGGTCGCTTCGGAAATGGATGAGGGCAGATCGATCGGGGTAAGCGGCACTCCGACATTCGTGGTTGACGGCTTCGTGATTTCGGGAGGGGCCAACATGAAAGCGATTAGAAACGCCGTGGATTATCGACTTTCCCTGAAGTCTGAAAGTTCCGGGATGTAGCTTTGGCGGGGTTCCGACCATGAAATGTCCTGAGTGCGGCTACACGAGCTTTGATTATCTTGAGGAGTGCAAGAAATGCGGGGCCGCCCTGTCTCCCGTACCTATTTTCAAGTATCTCTATGAAGACGAGTTGAGCACGGAGGTGGTTATTGAAAGGAGCGTGCAGCCCGTTGCCGACGATGTTCTAGCCGGGGTCAAGACAGTTGGGGCGATGTTTGAACTCAGCCCTGCGAGCGATCCTCAAGACGAAGGGTTGCCCGAAGGTGAACTTGAGGATTTTCTTGTTTTTGAAAGAGATCTGGGCGAGGAGATCACGGAGCAAGAAGAGCAGCAGGAACAGGAAGATCAAATAGAAAAAGAGAGTCCACCGCTCCTGCCCCACGGGATGGTTCCCGCGGCTTTCGGGGAGAGACTTTTCGCATTTTCCGTCGATTTTCTGTTTACTCTTTGCGTTGCCGCAGCCGCGCTTTTCTCGGGGGCGAATCTCATCGGGGAAACTTTTTTCCCGGGCTTCGGAGAATTTGTTTCCATATGGGGGTGGGTATGTCTTTCTGCTTACGTGCTGGCGACCACGTATTTCATTTTTCTTCCCTCCTGGTGCGGGACGACTCTTGGAAACTCGCTTGCGGGTATCCGCGTGGTGATGCGGGATGGCTCTGCTGCCGGGTTTCAGACGAATTTGCTCAGATGGGTCGGCTGGATTTTTTCTGTGACCACTGTTTTCACGGGTTTTGCGCTTTCGGTGTTTGACCCGCAACGTAAGACTCTCAGCGACCGTCTCTGCGGAACTTTCGTCGTGAGGGCCTGATCTGGCGTACGATGCTTATAGAGCAGCTTGAAAGAAATATCGCTAGCAAACGCGGGGAGATTTCCCGCTGGATAGAGTTTCATTGCGAGAAGGTGATGGTACCGCTTTACAGCTCCGTTGACCTGCGTTTCTCCGAGCATAAGATTGCCCCTATAGACACCAACGTTTTTCCCGCAGGCTTCAACAACCTTTCTGCGGGATTCAGGAAAAACGCAGGGAAGCTTTTCAGGGAATATCTTTTTTCCAAGTACCCGAGTGCTGAAAAAATCCTTTTGGTTCCCGAGCTCAACACCAAAAACGCCTACTACTGGGAAAATGTCTGGGTAATAAAGTCCGTTTTGGAGGACCAGGGCTACGAGGTGTGCGTCGGCATTGCGAACGAGGAATTTCGAAGGGAGACTGTCTCGTTCAGTTCGGCAAGCGGTCAGGTAATCGAGGCGAAGCGGGTTTTTCAGGAGGAAGGCTCGGCGATGATAGACGGATTCGTGCCCGATATCATAATGATAAACAACGATTTTTCGGAGAAGTGTCCGAAAACCCTGCACAATTTGCGCCAGCCCGTCTTGCCGCCCGTTGAAATAGGATGGCATGCGAGAAAAAAGGACGTGCATTTTGAGTTTTATAATCGTCTCTGTAGCGAACTTGCCGAGATACTGGAGGTGGATCCCTGGGTGATGTCGGTTGAAACCGTCTTGGAAAGCGGGGTAGATTTCGATTTTCCCGAGGACAGGGAGCGGGTTTCCCAAAAAGCCGGAGAAATTCTTTCAATAGTTAAAGACGAGTATTCGAAAAGAGGCATAGACTACGAGCCCTCGCTTTTCGTTAAAAGCAATTCTGGGACCTACGGCATGGCCGTTGCTAGCGTCAGCGACCCGCAAAGCATATTAGGGATGAACTCGCGCGACAGGAAGAGAATGCGGGTTTCAAAAGGGGGAGTGCCTGTTCGGGACGTGGTCATACAGGAGGGTGTGCCGACATCGCTTCGCGTCGGGGACGGTCTTGTCGGCGAGCCCGTCGTTTACCTTGTCGAATCCCAGGTGGCGGGGATGTTCTACAGGGTTAACCCTCTTCGGGGCGAACTTGAGAACCTTAATTCAAAGGGGATGGAGTTTCTGCCGTGTGAAGACTCTTTCGCAAACGGGATTCCATCGGCGTTTGATCTTGTTTCCAAGGTTGCAACCATCGCCGCGGGTTACGAGATAGAAAAGGTGCTAAGAGACGTGGATTGCTGAGATGTGCGGAAAAAAACAGTTTCCGACCAGCGGGCTTCCTCTTTTTTTTCTCGTCGCCGGTCCAGTTTTGGGCGCAATTCTTTTTTTCACGTTAAAATCCCTTGGGTGGGGGAGTGATGCGTGCTGGACTGCTGCGGTTTCCGCCGTATGTGCGGTGTGGTGGATTTTTGAACCCGTGCCGATCCCGGTGACTTCCCTTTTGCCGTTTGCACTGTTTCCGATTCTGGGTGTTCTTTCTCCGAGGGAAATCAGCGAATCCTACGGGGCTCCTCTTAATATTGCTCCTTCTCGGCGGATTCATACTGTCGACGGCAATGGCGGGCAGCGGAGCCCACAGGCGCATAGCGCTCACCATGGTTAATTTTTTCGGGGGGTCAAGCAACAGGCGGCTGGTGTTTGGTTTCATGGCCGCCTCAACGGTGCTAAGCATGTGGATTTCAAACACCGCCACCACTCTTATGATGCTCCCCGTGGCCATAGCTGTGCTGGAAAAAGCCAAGGACAAAACGCTAGCGGTGCCGCTGTTGCTCGGCATAGCACACGCGGCGAGTGTCGGAGGGATCGGGACGCCAATAGGAACTCCTCCCAACTTGGTATTCAGCGAGATTTATTTCCAGAATACCGGGGTGGAAATCCCGTTTCTCACCTGGATGAGCTGGGGAATTCCGGTTGTCGTGATTTTCGTCCCCATAATCGGGTTCTACCTAACTCGGCATCTTAGCGGTTCAGGAAGCTTCACTATGCCGGAAGTGGGGAAGTGGAGTGCTCACGAGGTGCGCGTGCTGGCCGTGTTTTTACTCACGGCGCTTGCCTGGATGACGCGTAGCGAGCCGTTCGGTGGTTGGAAAACTTGGTTTGGAGTTCCTGGAGCGACCGATGCCAGCGTGGCGCTTACGGCCGTCATAGTGATGTTTCTTGTCCCAAACGGCAAGGGAGGCAGGTTGCTTGACTGGGATACCGCAAGCAACATCCCTTGGGGAATGCTCATTTTGTTCGGTGGCGGTATCGCGATTGCAAAGGCTTTTATCTCGTCCGGGTTAAGCATCGCGCTTGGCGAAGCTCTCTCCGGTCTTGGTGTTTTGCACATCGTTTTGATACTGGCCATTATCTGCCTTGCGATTACTTTTCTCACGGAACTCACAAGCAATACCGCAACCACAACTCTGATGATGCCGATTCTGGCTGCTACCGCGATGGCGATGGACATTGAACCGGCTCTGCTTATGGTACCCGCGGCGATGAGCGCAAGCTGCGCGTTCATGCTTCCGGTTGCCACTGCGCCGAACGTTGTGGTATTCAGTACAGGAGCCTTCCCGGCTAGGGTGATGGCGAGGAAGGGGGTAGTGCTTAATTTTATCGGTGCGTTTATTATTACGGCTGTGTGCGCGATTATGCTTTAGGCGGAATTAAGGGTTTTTATCCTATTTCTCGTAACTGGATTGAATCTATGCCGGCAGTCGTGATAACGTCGGATACAAGCACGACCTGATCCCCCAAATTTAGTACCCGTTTTCTCTTCAGAAGCTCGAATGCTTCTTGGATCCTTCCCTCGGGATCCTCGGATTCATCCATGCGATGCGCGATTACGGCTCTGTTCAGAGACAGTTGCCGTTTTATTCTGCTATCGAAGGTTACCGCATGAATAGTTGTCTTGGCAGGCCTGCAATTGGTTGTCAGCTGAGCCATTAGTCCTTTTTTCGTTATTACGATCAGGCATTTGGCGTCAATTGATTCAGCGAGTTCAACCGCTGAAGCTGCTATATGCTGCTTGAGATCCTGCTTAACAAGAAGCTTGCCCATTTGCAGACTTGTGAGACTTTCCGCCTTTAGGGCTATCTTGTCGAGATGCTCTATTGACCTTATGGGATGTTTTCCGGTTGTTGTTTCACCCGAGAGCATAAGTGCGTCGATTTCCTCGTAGACCGCGTTTGAGACGTCCGTTACTTCCGCCCGGGTAGGAATCGGGTTATCGATCATTGATTCGAGAAGATGGGTGGCGACTATCACTCTTTTGCCTTTCTCTTGGCATTTGCCGACTATCACTCTCTGTACGTCCGGCAATTCCTCAATGCTCATCTCGATACCGAGATCTCCCCTAGCAACCATAACCGCGTCCGATTCCTCGACGATTTCCTCTACGTTTCGCACCCCTTCTTGGTCCTCGATCTTAGAGATGACCTTAATTCCCTCTCCGTCGGCTCCCAGCAGTTCTCTGAGTTCCAGAACATCCTGTGCTTCCCTCACAAAGGAAAGGGCTATGTAATCGACTTCGTTTCTGACTCCAAACTCTATATCCGCCTTGTCCTTGTCCGTTATTGAAGGAAGATTGACTTTTACCCCGGGCAGATTGACATGGCGTTTGCTCTTCATGGTTCCGCCGTCGATAACTCTGCATTTCATGGTTCCGTGGTCCTTCTCAAGCACTTCAAGGTTTATGAGACCGTTGTCCACGGTTATTTTCTCTCCTATCTGAACTTCGTTGATAATATCTTCGTAATTGATATGAATTGAAGACTCCTCAACGTCATCAGGTCTTACGGACACTGTAATTACATCTCCCTGGTTTATATGCAGGTCGCTTTGCAGAACCCCGGTTCTGATCTCCGGTCCCTGAGTGTCAAGTATCAGGGCGATTGAGTCTCCAACTTCCCTGTTTATGGATTTCACCGTCTTGATTACTTCAAGGTGGCTTTCGTGAGTGCCGTGCGACATATTGAGGCGCACGGCGTCCATACCCGCCTCGTACATTTTCATCAGCATTTCGTACGAACTTGTGGAGGGGCCTACGGTGCAGATTATTTTCGTTTTTCTAAATGGTTTCATAAACGGGGAAATATGTCGGTAAATTCGGAAAATGCAAAGTTCTTTTAACACTAAGCTGATATGTGGGGATCACCTGGGGTGAGAACTTGGAATATTCGTCGTGCGCCGGTTGTATCGTAGCGATCGGATTTCCCGAGATTTTGTAAGAGCAGGCAAATCTTTTTGACAGTGTGCCCGTTTTGTGATAGTAAACTGCTTTTTAATCTGACAGAACCCTCAAATCTCCCCAAGATGAGACAATGGAATACGTACAGCATTTATCAGTAGAAAATTTCATCCTTTATCTCCTGATAATCCTTGTTTTCGCCAAGGCCTTCGGTCGGCTGGCAGAAAAAATCGGACAGCCCTCGGTTCTCGGGGAACTTCTCGCCGGGGTAGTTCTGAGCGCAAGTGTTCTGGCGCTCATTCCTTCTACAGAAGGCATGGTCGGATACGATGTGTTTCACCTGCTGGCTGAAATAGGGGTTATCCTTCTTCTTTTCGAGATAGGTCTTGAGACCAGGATTGCAGATCTGATAAAAGTGGGTCCGGTCTCGGCGCTAGTAGCCATAGTCGGTGTGGTGCTTCCGTTTGTACTGGGATATTTTTGCGTAATTTATTTCCAGAAGTTCGCGATACTCAATCTTGAAGCCGGTATGGTCGGGCTTGTGGCCATAGTAATGGGTGCAACGCTCACCGCCACGAGCGTTGGAATCACGGCCAGGGTTCTAGCGGACCTTGACCAGCTCCAGACAAAAGAGGCCAGAATAGTTCTTACCGCAGCTATAATAGACGATGTCATCGGGCTTATTATTCTCGGGGTCGTAAGCGGCATAGTGAGTTCTTTTCAATCGGGCGGTGGAACAGAGCAGCTGACCCTCTCCTCGATCTCATTTATAACAGCTAAAGCTTTCGGTTTTCTCGCCGTTTCAATACTTCTGGGCAGGATTATCGCTCCTAGAATTTTCGAGTTTTTCGCCCGGATCGATAAGAGCAATCTAGTCTGGATCATGGGAATAGCCTTCTGCTTTGTCTATGCGTACTGTTCAAATCTTTTTTCTCTTGCCCCAATAGTCGGGGCGTTTGCGGCCGGTCTGGTTCTTCGAGAAACTGATCAGTTCAAAACGATAGAGGGAGGAGTGAAACCCGTTTCGCACTTTTTTACTCCCATATTTTTTGTGATGGTGGGTGCCGCCGTGGATGTTTCTGTGTTCAACCCCTTTGTATCTGAAAATATTATGGTAATATCAATCGCTTTAATTCTTTTCGTGGTGGCGGTTATAGGTAAGTACGCGAGCGGTTACGTGGTCTATGAAAAAGACGTGAGAAAAAGTATAATTGGCGTCGGAATGATCCCAAGGGGTGAGGTTGGGCTTATTTTCGCGAAGATCGGTCTTGCGTACGGCGTTTTCAAAACCGATCTTTTCTCCGCCGTCACGGCTATGGTAATACTGACAACCTTTATAGTGCCTCCGCTTTTAAAATGGATGTTCGAAAACGAAAGCAAGGAGTATGAGTCGACCGAAAGCACGGTCTAGCAAATAATCTTGAAGCTAGGTTAATCATGAGATTCTACGGTCTTAGGACATTTTTATATGCTGCGATCTTCGCCCTGACGGTTGTTCCTTCGGCAGATGCCGCTGAGAACATGCTGAGTGTCGATGAAACCCTGATAATCCAACTTGTTATTTTTCTGGTAGGGCTTTTTCTGCTGAACAGGCTCGTGTTCCGCCCGCTTATCGGGGTTTGGGACAGAAGAGAGGAACTTACCGCGGGCACGCTTAGAGAAGCCGAGGAGATGACTCGCAAGGCCGAGGGTGCTATTGCCGAGTACAACGAGAAAATCGCTGAGGCGAGGGTACAGGCTACCGAGACAAGAAACGAACTCCGCCAGCAGGGGCAGGGTGAATCTTCAAGGATGCTTCTTTCGGCGAGGGAGGCCGCCCAGGCGGAACTCGAGGGCGCGAGAGGGACTCTTGAGAGCGAGACTGCGAAGATAAGGGCGGATCTGCAGGGCGAGATAGAATCGCTTGCGGCGGAGATAAGCAACCGTGTCTTGAGGAAGGGGGCGTAGGGATGATGCCGACTGCGGATCTTAATTTTCCGGGGGAACCACTAATTGGATAGCCATTTCAACTGGGCGTTCGTAATAAAACATGCCCTTAACCTGGGTCTTCTTATGGCCCTTATCATATATCTTATCAGAAAGCCTTTTCTGTCTTTTCTGAAAAACAGGAAGGAAAGACTCCGCTCGGAGGTGGACCGTGCTGCTGCTGCTGCCGAGCAGGCCGAAATAACGCTTGAGGAATACTCGGCGAAACTTGACGCGGTCGCCTCGGAGATAGCAGCTCTTCAGGAAAATATAAGAAAACAGGGTGAAAATGAGAGGGATGAGCTTGTCTCCGCGGCGGAGAAAAGCTGCGAGATGATAAAAAAAGAGGTTGAGGACACGATTCGTCTTGAGACCACAAAGGCGGTCTCCGAGATACAGTCCGAAGTGGTCGACTCGGCGCTTGCGCTTGCCGAAAAGATGATAAAGGAGCGGGTGGACACGGATTTTACGACCGATTCGGTCGACGATTTTGTAAAAATGATTGAGGAAGGAAAATGGCAACAGTTGCGACACTGAGAGATCTCGTCTCGGCGCTTGTGGATTCCGCGGCGGATCAAAGCGAACTTTCGGGTGTAAGAGCCAATATGGGGAGTTTCTTTGAGCGGGTCGCCGATTCGGGCGAGCTTCGAGATGTTCTTTTAAGCACGGTGTTTTCGATAGAGGAGAAAAAGGCGGTCTTGGGGGATTTCCTCGAGGCGGTGTCTTCTCTTGAGATTACGAGAAGATTTTTTCTGCTGGTTTTGGAGATGGGAAAAGTCTCGGCGCTTCTCGGCTCAAGGGAAGCCGTGCTCGCGAGACTTGACGAAGCGGTTGGAAAAGTAACGGCCGAAATTACCTCGGCCAGAGATCTTAGTCAAAACGACGTCGAGAGACTCAGTGCGGCGCTTCGTGCGGCGACCGGAAAAACGGTTGAGGTGTCGCTTAAGGTTGATCCTTCCATGATAGGCGGAATAAAAGCCCAGGTGGGTGACAAGGTTTACGATAACAGCGTCAGGACGCAGCTTGAGAGAATAAGAGGCGTTCTTTCTCCGTCCTGACCCGAATAATTCCAAAGGAGCTAGTAATGCAGGAACTAAGAGCAGAGAGTATAGGCGAGATTCTGAGAAACAGGATAAAGGGCTATGAACGGAAAGTTGATACCGAAGAAGTCGGGACGGTTATTTCCGTCGGCGACGGTATCGCTAGGGTTTACGGTCTTGATCAGGCGGTAGCGGGAGAGCTCGTCGAGTTTGACGGCGGAATCACCGGACTTGTTCTTAACCTTGAAGAGGATAATGTCGGTGTCGCTCTTTTCGGAGAGGATTCCCACCTGAGCGAAGGAGGAATGGTAAAGCGAACGGGACGCATCGCCGAGGTGCCTGTCGGAGACGCTCTCGGCGGAAGGGTGGTCGATGCTCTCGGAAGACCGATTGACGGTCTCGGAGAAATAGCCGCCGCTGAAACAAGGCAGATCGAGGTGAAGGCCCCCGGAGTTATTTACCGCCAGTCGGTAAACGAGCCCCTTCAGACGGGACTTAAGGCCGTTGATTCCATGATACCGATAGGAAGAGGCCAGAGAGAACTTATTCTGGGAGACCGTCAGGTCGGAAAGACCGCTATCGCGATCGATACGATAATAAACCAAAAAGAAGAGAATGTTCACTGCATATACGTTGCCGTAGGACAGAAACAGTCAACCGTGGCTCAGGTAGTCGATAAGCTCAAGGAGCACGACGCCATGAAGTACACGACAATAGTTTCCGCCACGGCCAGCACTCCGGCTCCTTTTCAGTTCCTCGCTCCTTTTTCCGGCTGTGCCATGGGAGAATATTTCAGAGACACCGGCCGACACGCGCTCATAATATACGATGATCTGACGAAACACGCGTGGTCCTACCGCCAGCTTTCGCTTCTTCTAAAGAGACCGCCGGGACGCGAGGCTTACCCCGGAGATGTTTTCTATCTTCACTCGAGGCTCCTTGAGCGCGCCGCCAAAATGAGAGACGAGGACGGAGGCGGCTCCCTTACGGCGCTTCCGATAATCGAAACCCAGGCGGGTGACGTGTCCGCCTACATTCCCACGAACGTGATTTCCATCACCGACGGGCAGATATACCTTGAGAGCGATCTTTTCTACTCGGGTGTGCGACCCGCCATTAACGTCGGTCTTTCGGTTTCAAGGGTGGGAGGAAGCGCTCAGATAAAGGCGATGAAAAACATCGCCGGAACACTGAGGCTTGAGCTTGCCCAGTACAGGGAAGTCGAGGCGTTTGCGCAGTTCGCTTCCGACCTTGACAGGGTAACACAGAACCAGCTTGCCCGCGGAAGCAGGCTTGTCGAAGCCCTCAAACAGGATCAGTACGAACCACAGGCGGTTGAAAAGCAGATCCTGATCATATTTGCAGTTACAAACGGCTATGTTGACGACTATCCGGTATCCGCAGTGAGAAAATACGAGAGGGAGCTTTCTTCTTTCATGGAATCGAAGCATCCTCAGCATCTTGCGGAGATAAAAGAGAAGAAAGTTGTTTCGGACGAACTTGAGGAAAAGCTCGCAGTAGCGCTTGACGAGCTTAAAAACCAGTTGGGCGAGCTTGCCTGATATAGCAACGGGAAAGGATAATGCCGAGCCTTAAACAGATAACGACAAAAATAAAGAGCGTAAGAAGCACGCGGCGGATAATGGGTGCCATGAAGCTCATAGCCGCTGTGCGTCTGCAGAAGGCCCAGGCCGCTCTTATGGCCTACAGGCCTTATTCTGATGCGTACCGCGATGTGGTTTTAAACGTGGCGGCGCTTTCAGAATCGGAGGACCATCCCCTTCTTCGGGTCCCGGAGGAAAAAGCGAACCTGCACGTTCTGTTCTTTACTTCCGACAGGGGACTGTGCGGAAGTTTTAACAGTGCCCTGATAAGGAACATGCAACGCTATATCGAGGAGCAGAACGAAGTTTTCGGGAACATAAAGCTGAGTTTCGTCGGAAGACGGGGACGGGATTACTTCTCGAGAAGCGGGGTTGGCACAGGCAAATACTACACAGGAGTCAATGAAAGGAACTCCCGGAAATTCTCGGAGGAACTGGCCGCGGCACTCACAGAGGAGTTCAGGGTCGGGGAGAGCGACGAAGTAGTGCTTGCGTATAACCACTTTGTTTCCGCTATTTCCCAGAGGATGACTTTTGAGAGACTTCTTCCGCTTTCGGCCCGGGAAACCGACGATGGTGGTGCGGAGAGTTCATCAGATTACATATTCGAGCCGGAGAAAGAACGGATAATAGGTTCGATTCTTCCGAAATATGTTCAGGTGAGAATCGAGCGCGCCATGAACGAGTCGCTCACGAGCGAGCACGCGGCGCGCATGACCGCGATGGAAAACGCAACCAGCAACGCGGACGAGGTAATAGCAAAACTTACCCTGCTTTTTAACAAGACCAGGCAGGCAATCATTACAACGGAGCTTATGGATATCGTTAACGGTACGGAAGCTCAAAGGAAAGGAGGCAACGAGTAGAGATGAGTATTGAATCAGCGTTTACAACAGGCGGCAGAGATGCCGAAGCGGCAAACGGTGCCGACCCGGGAATCGGGAAAATAATTCAGGTAACGGGTCCGGTGGTGGATATCGAATTCTCGGAGGGAGCTCTTCCCACCGTGTTTACGGCTCTTAAGGTAACGAATCCGGCCCTTGGGGAAACCGAGTGGAACCTGATTCTGGAAGTTGCCCAGCAGCTGGGGGGAGGCCGCGTAAGATGCATCGCCATGGACTCGACCGAGGGGCTTAAAAGAGGACAGGATGCCCTTAACACCGGCGATGGAATAACAATCCCGGTCGGCAAGGAAGCTCTCGGGAGACTGCTTAACGTGGTCGGAGAACCGATAGATGAAGCTGGCCCCGTAGAGACTGAGGAGCGCTGGCCCATTCACCGTCCCGCGCCCGAGTTCGTCGAACAAAGCACCAAAATGGAGCTTTTCGAGACGGGCATAAAGGTTATCGATCTTCTTGCTCCTTTTCTTAAGGGCGGGAAAATCGGTCTTTTCGGCGGAGCAGGAGTAGGCAAGACCGTTTTGCTGATGGAGCTCATCCATAACATAGCCAAGGAATACGGCGGTTACTCGGTTTTCGGCGGAGTGGGAGAGAGAACCAGGGAAGGAAACGACCTTTACTGGGAGATGAAGGAATCTGGGGTTCTTGGAAACACGGGACTCATATTCGGACAGATGAACGAGCCTCCGGGAGCGAGAGCCAGGGTTGCCCTTACGGCGCTTACGCTCGCCGAGTATTTCCGCGACACCCAGGGTCAGGATGTCCTTCTTTTCATCGACAACATTTTCCGCTTTACCCAGGCGGGCTCCGAAGTGTCGGCCCTTCTAGGAAGAACACCTTCTGCTGTTGGTTACCAGCCGACTCTCTCGACTGACCTCGGGGAACTCCAGGAGAGAATCACTTCGACCGTAAAAGGCTCGATCACCTCCGTGCAGGCGATTTACGTTCCTGCGGACGACCTTACGGACCCTGCTCCCGCAACTACCTTTGCGCACCTTGACGGAACCATCGTTCTCTCAAGGCAGTTGACCGAACTTGGAATATATCCTGCTGTTGATCCACTTGACTCGGCCTCGAACATTCTTGATCCGAGAATAGTCGGAGACGAGCATTACGGGGTCGCCAGGGAAGTCCAGGAAGTTCTGCAGCGCTACAAGCAGCTCCAGGAGATAATCGCGATTCTCGGTATGGACGAACTCTCAGAAGAGGATAAGCTCACGGTTGCACGCGCCAGAAAGGTCCAGAGGTATCTCTCGCAGCCTTTCCACGTGGCCGAGCAGTTTACGGGCACCCCAGGAAAGTACGTTCCCATCAAACAGACTATAGAAGCTTTCGGCGAGATTATCTCGGGCAACATGGATGATATTCCCGAGCAGGCTTTCTACATGGTGGGTAATCTTGACGAAGTACGCGAGAAGGCGACGGCAATCGCCTCCTGACGGGAGATCTGAAAATTGGCTGAAAAACTGCAACTCAAGATAATAACCTCCAAGAGGCTCGTGTTTGACGGCGAGGTCGAGGAACTGGTAGCCCCCGGCCAGATGGGGGAATTCGGTGTTTTGCCGGGTCACGTGCCTTTTCTTTCTGTGCTTTTTCCGGGGAGACTCAGGTTCAAAACCGAGGAGTCGGGAGAAAGCACTCTCATAATCCATGGTGGCCTCGCGGATGTAAAGGATGACACCATCAGTATTCTTACCGACCAGTCGGAGAATCCCGGAGAGGTTGACGTCACGGCCGCCAGAAAAGACGCCGAGGTCTTTCAGAAGGAACTTGATGAGCTTCAGGACACAGAAGCTTCGGAAAGAGAAGAGCTTGACAAGAAGCTCAAAATAGCTCGGGCCCGAGCGGGAGAGTAGGTTTTTTCGCCTGAATCTGCCGTGGCGGAGTGTTCTTGTCCCGGCGGTCTGAACCCGTAGTCTGTCATGTTTTTGTTGTGAACTGTCCTGCTTTGAGATAACGAGGCGGGAAACCGGCCATCGTAAATACGGGAAGCGTTCTTTTGGAAAATCTAGATACTGACTGCGGATGCCCGTTCAGCTAAAGTGCAGTATCTGATCTCGAAGTTGTCTTGAAAACACCTGTTTCGTTCTTTATCATTTAGAAATATTAAGTTGTTTTTGGCGTGAGGTCTATTATGGATGCTAAAGAAGCTGTGAGATTAGCGAAAAACTATGTAAAGGATATTTTCGTTGAAGAGCAGATTACGAATGTTGGACTTGAAGAGATCAAATTTAATGACGACCAGGACTGCTGGGAAATCACCGTAGGATTTTCCAGACCGTGGGATTATCATGCTTGGAACCTGTTTGAAGATGTCCATTCTGCCTTTGAGAAGCAAAGACGGCCGAAGACGCGGTCCTTTAAGGTAGTTAACATAGACGCCAGTAACGCTAAAGTTTTGTCTGTCAGGAATCATGAACTGACCGGAATGCAATGACTTCAGCACCGACTCGGCTTTTCCTTGACTCCAGCCTTCTAGTGTTACTTGTCGTCGGTATGGTTGATCCCGGACTGATTGCCAAACATAAGCGGACCAAGCAGTTTCCGGCTGAGGCATACGACCTACTAAACGAACACCTTTCGCACTTTGACTGCGTGTTAGTTACGCCGAACACCCTGACCGAAGCATCCAACCTGCTCGGGCAACATGGGGAGCCCATGCGCTCGGATCTTTTCCAGATGCTTCACAACCTGATCAAAAGAACCGAAGAAACCGTAGTTGCAAGTGCGGATGCCTCGCAAAACAGCGCTTTTCCGCGCTTGGGCTTGACCGACGCGGTGCTTCTGGAAGTTGTCTCGGTCGAAACTCCCTTGCTCACGACGGACCTCAAATTACATGTTGCCGCCTTGGAGAGGAAAGGAGAGAAGTCTGCATTCAACTTTATGCATTTGTTTGATTACTGAGTCTTTCACTGTAATGTCGTTTCCCGGTTTTTCTTACCAGAAAACAAACTCGTTTGGTCTGTTTCCGCTGATATCAATCGGCAGTATATGAAGAGTTGTCGGAACTTCTTCATGTTCCTTGAGAAGCGTTAGTTTAATTCGTTCCGTTAATTTTTCCTGCATAGGATAAAACAGGGCAAGATTCCTGACTCCGTACCTTGAAGCGTAGCTTCCTATCTGATACATATCTGACTGCGTTATCCCCAGTTTCTGTTCTTCGCTGTCCAGTACTTTCCATTTTGCATCGGCGATGGCAACCGGATTTCCAGATTTGTTCAGAAATGAGAAATCAGGCTTCATCATGAAAATCGACTTACCGGAATCTTCCCGTCTGGCGAAAGATCTTTGAGGTCCTTGTTCTCTTATGCTGATATCTTTTTCCCTTGTCTCTTTGCGAAGCTCCACTCCGACATAAGCCTCAAACAGCCTGTTCATATCGAACAGAAGTGCAAGACAGTCTTTCTCCCCCGTGGTAACGCCTGGATAGAATCCTCTGAGGAAAAATCCGCACTGCTCGAATACCTGTTTGTACCTGTCAGTTATGCGGTCAAAACTCAGAGAGTTAACCGCCGCCGTGACGTCCGTGGCGAAGTCGCTTATGGGTTCGAATCGCGCAAGAAGTTCCGAGACATGCCGTTGCGGTCGGCTTCCTTTAGCTTTTTTAAGCATTACCTCCAGTACATGTTTCAGAACTTGGTTGTAAACGTTATCCGCGCTTAATTCGTCGTACTGGCAGAAAAGCCGTTCCCCGTGGGCGAGATTCCGTTTGAGATGCTCCCCGATTTTAAGCTTCCCACGCAGCACGTTCAGATTTTCTTCGCGACGGATATATTTCTGGATCATTCCGCGCGTCAGCTGGGCATGAAGCTGGTCGCAGAAGTGCAGTATGAATATGTCGAGGAGGAATCGCTTCTGGAGATTAATTCCCGCAGTACCCGCCCTAGTGAGTTTCAGGTACCGCGCTCTGTAGAGCATGCGAACAAGAACTTCCCGGCTAGATTCGACATCATCCGCTTTTATGTCATGAATCTTGAGCAGAATCTCTATGGATAAATCCCCAAGAGAAATTACTCCACAGTATGATGCGAATTTTATTTCCCTGTCTCCCCACGACCAGGCTTTTGTCGGTAGTTTTCCTTCGAGTTTTCCGAGAAGCTCTGCGTGTTTTTCTCCAAGCTCGTTTTGTCTACCTGCGGGGGAGCGGACGATGGGGACCGATTTGTGCTCAATGACGGTAATTACTTCAGACATTAGGTGTTGTTTTTTTCTTCGTATACTTTCCTGATTGCGTCTGGAGTAATCTCGTCTTTAGTGGCTACCCGATATTCAGTTGAGTCTTCAAAATCATTCTCAAACCCGAAGACTTTTTTTCCTTCTACTATTTCGTGTTTTATAATCTGCGTTTCCTGCGGCTCGGGTTTTTCTCCACCTGTTTTTACATCTCTGAATACGAGTTGAATCTTGTGCCAGTCATCGTAAAAATACTCTTGGAGAAGAGGAATAATCCGGGAAAGCAGCACATCTTTAAGCTGGTCAAAATTACGTACCCTGATAAGGTAAGAATGACCGATGGTCATATCCCTGCTCAGGAGAAAGCGTATCCGGCTGTTTATCGCTTCAAGCAGCTTGCGAAGATCAATTTCCCCTCCCTTGTCGTCTTTTATCCTGCCATCAGATGAGCCTTCAATCACGCTTGTATCCGGCATCATTTCCTGGAACTGAAATCTGCGCCGAAGCGCAGTGTCAAGAAGAGCTATCGAGCGGTCAGCCGTATTCATGGTGCCGTAAACATCCAGATTGGCCGGGACCCCGAATTTTTCCCCCGAATAAGGAAGAGTCAGAATCATACCTGACTGGGGCGAACCATCTTTTCCGTATGTCACTCTTTTGTCCGTTTCAAGCAGGGTGATGAGTTCTCCGAATATGCTGGCGATATTTCCCCTGTTTATCTCGTCAATAAAAATTGCGTATTGCTGTTTAGGGTCCACTTTTGCTTTCTGACAGATTCGCTTGAATACGCCAGGAACGACCCCGTATTTCACGTTTCCGTCTTTATCTGACTTAGGTCTTATACCCTCGACGAAGTCTTCGTAGCTGTACGCCTGATGAAAGGTCACAAACTCGAATCGCTGATCATGCTTTTTGGGCTCATGATCCTGTTCACATTCGAATCGTTCGTCGGGCAATTCCCGCTTTGGTCCGGCTTTCCATTTTTTGGCAAGTTCCACATGCCGTCTCCACTTGTGATCCTTATCGCATTCCTCTTCCCAGTCATTGACAAGATACCATCTCTTGTTGGAATCCTGATCAAATACAAAAGGTGGACGGTCGTATTTGGTTGCCTGAATGACTTCTGAATTTTCAGCAGCATGTTCTCTGAGGTATGTAGATATTGAGTTGCGGATGTTTTTGTTGTTCGTCATAGGTTTTCTTATACGAATGTACTCATGTTCTGAGATTTCGGTGAGTGTTGCATTTGTTTCCAAGTACAGTACTCCGATGATTATGCTTAGCCACTGTGGGTTAGATGACTCAAATTCTTGACGAAGCCAATTTTCTCTAGTTTGGTCTTGCTTTCTGCTTAGAGTTTCTGCCGACGGAGTTTGTTTTTTGCCAGAATATTCTTCAGTTCGACTATTGAGCCAATGGGTTTTTCCGGTTCCGGGGGGGCCGTAAAGAATCAGATTGAGGGGGTTTCCACCATTTGAATTTTCATTTTGCCATTCATTCAAAGGCGGGTTATAAAAATCAAGTTCGGAAGTTCTGTGCTCTTTTTCTTTCTCGCGTCGTATTTCAAGAAGAAGGCGGTCTATCTCCACCGGCGACAGTTTCCGGCCCGCTTCTCCCTTCTTAAACTTGCTGACAATTTTTTCTCGATGCTCTGCGCTGAATATGCGTTCAAAGCTATCAGGGAAGAGTAAAAACAGGATCATGTGACGTGACTGGCGGGTAGCACTTCCTGGAATCTGTTCAATCCACTCGGCAAAATCCCATCCATCGGAGAGAAGCAGTTCCTTGCGCCTCGTTACCGGAAACTTTTTCAATTCAATCATAAGCAGAATGAAAAATTCCCATTCCCACGCAAGTCTGGAAAAAATGCCTGCGCCAACATTACCTATTCCGGCCAGAACATCGTCCTCAAGCCATTTGGAGTTTTCGGGAAGTGGCTTGCTCGATCTCTCCCAGATAGTCTTGATGCTTTCGCGTTTTGTTTGGATTTTGTACTTGTCGTGGCACAAAGACATCAGCCACGATATTTCCACAGCCAGTTGTTTGATTTCAGGTGGTCTTGCTTGAAGGAGATTTCCCAGCTGTTCGGTGAACTTGTCTTCGTTCTTATCGAGTTGCTTTATGAGATGTTGGTTGAGTTCTTCAAAATAACCAATCTTCCATATCTCTGTATCTTCAAATATCCCATTGTCTGATATCAGGGATGTGTGTTTCCAGTGCTCGGCAGCCTCTAATATGGGCCCGGCGACATTGTTCTTGCCTACATAACGGCTCATTTGGCGATTGCTTCTTTTCGGATTAGTAAAAGACTAGGTATCGCTACTGTTTGCCTTCGGGGCATTGAAACTGTGACAAAAAAGTTCAAGTAAAAAAAAGCCGCCTAGTTGCACTTCGAGAATCCGCATTCCCTGCAGGTAAAGCAGCCGGATTCATACGCAAGTGCTCTGCTTCCGCATTCGGGGCACTGCTCAAACATAAGGTCCGTTGAAACCTTCTGGGTAGAGCCGTTTGCCTCCGCGACAGGATTGGCTTCGTCGCTGGCTTTCTCTTTTGTTACGAAGTGGCTTCTCAGCACCTTCGCTATGGCGTCGGGGACGGACATTATGACCCTTCCCCCTGAAAAAACTGGCGAGGAACCTCCAATGGCCTCCAGCTGTTCCACGACATCTCTGACATCAACCCCAGACCTCAGAGACAGAGATATCAGCCTTCCAGTTGCCTCGGCATCCGCCATCGTGGTAAATCCAGATTTTCCAATCTGGACGAAAACTTCAAACGGCTTGCCTTCGTAACTGTTGACAGTCACGTAGAGATTCCCGTACCCAGTTTTTATCGCCTCGGTAAAACCTTCCAGGACTCTTGGTCTCGTGACGGGTTTTACCGCTTCTTTTTGAGAGGGATGAGGGGATGGTGTGAGGTTGGAGTGGGTGGTTGACATCCCTTCATCCCAGGGTGGAGAGTTTGTTTTATCTTTCGCTTGTTCTTCCGTTATCAGCACCCCTTCTCTGGAGCCTTCCCTGTAAACGGTTACCCCCTTGCAGCCGAGCTTCCAAGAGAGGAAGTATATCTTCTCGACCTCTTCGAGGCTTATGTCCTTGGGGAGGTTAACGGTACTTGATATGCATGAATCTATGTGCTTTTGAATAGCGGCCTGCATGCGGACCCGCTGTTCCGGCTTTATCTCGTGTGAGGTGACGAACGTGTCCGGAAGATCCGCCTCATCGTCCAGCCCGAATTTCTCCATGTACTCAGACACCAGAGGGTGGTAGACCTTGAATTCCTCTTCCGACAAGGATTCCGAGCGCCGCAAGTAGGACAGGGCGAACATGGGCTCAACACCGCTTGTTGTTCCAGCGAGAACCGAACCGCTTCCGACGGGTGGAACCGTGAGTATGCATGCGTTTCTGAGGCCCTGCTTCTTTATCTTGCTCATCACGTTATCGCGCATGCTTTTTACAAATGGATTAGCTATATGAGTTTTCAGATCAAACACGGGGAAAGTTCCCTTCTCCTTGGCAAGGTCTGAACTGGCCTCGTAAACTATGTTCTTTACATGTTCAAAAAGCTCGTCGGTGAATTTTATGCCTTCAGACGTGTCATATTTTATGTTGAGCTTGGTAAGCATGTCTCCAAGGCCCGTGAACCCGACCCCTATTCTCCTCGACCTCAAAGACGCTTTTGTCTGGAAGCTTAGGGAGTGCTTTTCAATGTTGTAATCCAGTATGTCGTCAAGGAATCTGACGCTGTATCGAAAAGCCTTTTCAAGCTCTTCCCATTCTATCGCGGCGGTTTCTTCGAAAGCGTTTTTGACGAACATGGAGAGATTCACGTTCCCGAGGCAGCAGTTCCCGTAGTCCTCAAGCGCCTGCTCGCTGCAGGGGTTCACGCCATTTACTTCCATGTTGGCGTATTCGGTCGGGGAGTATCTTTTAACTGTGTCCCAGAATATAAGTCCGGGTTCGGCCGAGGACCATGCTGACTGAACGAGCTTGTCCCATATCTTGCGGGCCCGCACGGTTCTTTTTATTTCGGTTTTCTCGTTTGAGAAGCTGAGTTCGTAGTCAGTGTCTCTTTCCACGGCTTCCATGAACTTGTCATCAACCTTCACCGAGATATTGGCAAACTGCACCTTTGATCTTGCCTCATCGTTTTTTATGTCGAGGAAGTCCATTATGTCGGGGTGATCGACTTTCATGGTTATCATGAGGGCCCCTCTTCTTCCCGCCTGCCCTATGGTTCCGGTAGTTGTGGAGAGAAGATCCATGAACGATACCGCCCCCGTTGAGTATATGGCCGAATTGTTCACCGGCGAGCCTTTCGGTCTCAGGATAGATATATCGGTTCCGACTCCTCCGCCGAAAGAGTAAGTCCTGGCGGCCTCCTTGCACCACTCGAATATTCCCTCTATGGAATCTTCCTTTATCGGCATGTAGTAGCAGTTAAGGAGCGTGGCCCTTCTGTTCTGGCCGGCACCGAACAGTATTCTCCCGCCGGGTATGAACTTGAAATCGGAGAGGAGCCAGTAGAAGTTTTCCTCCCACTGCTTTCTCAGTTCCTTTTCTTCCTCGGGGGACGCTATTTCCCTGGCCACCCTTCGCCACATCTGCTCCGGAGTTTTCTCTGTTATTTCTCCTTTTTCGTTGCGAAGAGCGTATTTCTCGTAGAAAACGCGCGCCCTGAGCGTGTCTCCGCCGAAGGCGTCGATGGTTTTCGCGGGAATTTCTATGGTGTCGCTTGGAGCTTTGACATGCTCCGGAGAGGGTTCTTGGATCTGGGTTTCTTGTTCATCGACGGCTGCAGTTTTAAGATCGGATGTTCCATTCGCAACGATTTCAGGGTGGTTTTTATCTCCAGGCACACTTTCCTCCTTTTCTGTTCCTTATAAACACTTCCTTCCGGTCTATGTACAAGATGTATTGCCTATCTTGTGCACGGAATCTATTTAAACACAATATATTGATGCTTGTCAAGGAACTATTTTGTTTTCGTTAAATAAAATTAAAAGGGTTTTTGCAAAGAGAGATCATCGGACCATGAAATTCAAGTGAGATCAGGTGCTTGCCTCTTCACCTTGAAAATTTTTCGGTAACTATGAAACGATAAAATTTTTCTTCACAAGTGTGGCAGGGAAAGATTCAGGGTCGGATAGTACGGTTCTTGTGAGGAGCCTGTTTCCCTGTGTTATACTCTCGGGATATGAAAAGGGAGGAAGTTTTTGCCGCGGGGGGAACCGAAGCAGTCTCCGAGGTGCTGGATTTCTGGTTCGGCGATCTGCGCGAGGGAGAGCTGCCGGATGAAGAGAAGCAGATGACTTGGTGGGCGAAGTCAGAGGAGTTTGACGATCTCGTAAGGCGGAGATTCGAGAAATATGTCCTGTTTGCCGAAAAAGGGGAACTTTCCCGCTGGCTCGAAACCCCCTTGGGCACAGTGGCGTTTATAGTCGTCGTCGATCAGTTTCCAAGGAACATCTACCGCGACACACCGGGAGCGTTTTCAACGGACTCGCTGGCTCTTCGCGCCTGTCTTCGGGGCATTGAGAAGGGATTTGACAGGGACCTTCACCCGGCGCACAGGACATTTTTCTACCTGCCGCTTATGCACTCGGAGGACCTTGAGATCCAGGAGATGAGTGTTCTTAAGTACTCCGCTCTTGAAAACGAATATGCCTCGCACCCGCAAATCAAGGAAACCCTTGCCTGTTCAACGGATTTTGCGGGACGGCACTTTGACATAATAAAGAGATTCGGAAGATATCCCCACAGAAACGCGGCTTTGGGAAGAGAATCAACCCCGGAAGAAACCGAGTTTCTAAAAGAGCCTGGAAGCTCTTTCTAATTCTTTCCACTGACTTTTTTTGTTGTTTAAGGTTATTCAAGCGGGTATTTATATGATGGCCGCAGCGTAGGGCGGGTGTATTTTATATCAGGGAGAACGTTTGATTGAATATCGAGGAAATATTTAGCCGGACTTACTTGGGCAATCCCGCCGAATCGTGGCTCTGGGCTCTGGGAGCGGCGATTGTTTTAGCCTTAGTTTTTAATTTCATCCTGAAAAGGTTCGTAAGGGGGTTTGCCAATCTTGCCGAGAAGACCGAGACAGATCTCGACGATCTGGTTTCAGCACTCTTAGAAAAAACCAGCATAGTGCTGATCATAATTTTTTCGGTCTACGTGGCTACCTTCTTCCTTGACCTCACCCAGCAGGTAAGGGAATTCCGGAAAAGCGTAATAATTATCTGCCTTCTCGTTCAGGTCGGTTTATGGGGAAGCGGTTTCATTGATTATTACGTTTCGAAGAAACTCGCGAATATCGATGTCGGCGTCGGCGCCACCGTAACACACCTAAGAAGTCTCGGATTTTTCGCGAAAGTAGTTCTCTGGGTGATTCTGGTAATTCTGACGATCGACAATCTGGGTTTTGACCCTACCACGATAATTGCGGGACTTGGAGTCGGGGGCATAGCCGTAGCGCTTGCTCTCCAGAACGTTCTCGGCGATGTGATAGCTTCGCTCTCCATTATTTTCGACAAGCCTTTTGAAGTCGGGGATTTCATAGTGGTAGACGATATAATGGGGGATGTCGAGCACATAGGGCTTAAGACCACGCGCCTCAGGAGCCTTTCCGGCGAGCAGCTTGTTTTATCGAATAACGATCTGCTTCAAAGCCGCATAAAAAACTACAAGAGGATGGACTCCCGCAGGATTGATTTTTCTTTAGGTGTCATTTACGAAACGTCCTACGATAATCTTGAGAAAATCCCCGGGCTGATAAAAGATATAATAGAGTCGGAACAGAAAACGAGATTCGTCAGAGCGCATTTCAGCAGTTACGGTGATTTTTCCCTTAACTACGACATAGTCTACTTTGTCCTTAGTCCTTTATTTGATGATTATATGGATATACAGCAGAGAATTAACCTAAAGATATTTAAAAGGTTCTCCGATGAGGGAATAGAGTTTGCCTATCCCACACGCAAGATCTTTCTTGATTCGGTAGAAGCTGCGTCGACCGGCGCAGGGGCGGGAGACTGAATTGGCCAAAAAAGCGTGGGGAGGTCGCTTTGCTTCCCAGACACACAATATCGCCGAGAAGTTCTCGGAATCGGTAAGTTTCGACAGGCGTCTTTACAAAGAAGACATAAGGGGGAGTATCGCCCACGTGAAAATGCTTCGCGAGACCGGGATTATTTCTCGTAAAGATGCATCCCGAATAACCAAAGGCCTGCGGGAGATCGAAAAGGAAATAGACCGCGGGGAGTTTGCTTTCAGCGAGAGCTACGAGGATATCCATCTCAACATAGAGAAGAGGCTTATCGAGAAAACGGGGTCTTCGGGTGCCATGGTACACACCGCCAGGAGCAGGAACGACCAAGTTCTAACCGACACGAGGCTTTACCTGAGGGGGGAGACAGAAGAGATAATTTCACTTGTGTGCGCCTTGGCGGAGCAGTTCGTTGAACTTTCCGCAAAGAATCTGGGGGTGATTGTTCCTCTCTACACCCACATGCAGCGTGCGCAGCCGGTGCTTCTATCCCACCATCTTCTGGCTTACTACGAAATGCTAAAGCGCGACCGCGAGAGGTTTATTAACTGCCTTGCCAGGGTGAATGTGAGCCCGCTTGGAAGCTGTGCCGGGGCGGGAACCTCGTTTCCGATAGACAGGGAGATGACCGCCGAGGGTCTGGGGTTTAAATCGGTTTCCAGAAACAGCATTGATTCTGTAAGCGACCGTGATTTCTGCGCGGAGTTCGTATTCTGCTGCTCGATTCTGATGATGCACCTGAGCAGGCTTTCCGAGGAACTTGTTTTGTGGAGCGCAAAGGAGTTTGACTTCGTTGACCTCGGGGACGGGTTCACCACGGGGTCTAGCATAATGCCCCAGAAAAAAAATCCAGACATGTCGGAGCTCACCCGGGGAAAAACCGCCAGGGTCTACGGAAACCTGAGTGCATTTCTGACTTTGATGAAAGGACTTCCGCTTTCCTACAACAGGGACATGCAGGAGGACAAAGAGCCTCTTTTCGATACGGTTGACACGGTAAAGCTTTGCCTTCAGGTTAATGTCGAAATGCTGAAGACGCTTGAATTCAAGGAAGAAAACATGAAGAAGGCCCTTCAGGGAGGCTTCGTTACCGCGACCGACGTGGCGGACTATCTGGCCCGCAAGGGTGTCCCGTTCCGTTCGGCCCACGAAACCGTGGGGAAGATAGTTTCTTACGCCGAGCGGGGGGGAAAGGAGCTTTCAGATCTTAAGCTCTCCGAATTCCGCAGGTTTTCCAAAAAAATCGACGAGGACATTTTTCAGGTGATAACATTCTCGGGTTCCGTTGAGAGCAGGAATTCCCTAGGCGGCACTTCAACCTCGAACGTGAGAAAAGAGATAGCAAACGCCAGAAGGTTCCTCAAAAGATGCATGTAGCCGTTTTTCCGGAAGAGTCGGCAATGATTTTCATCCTGTTTGCGGTGCGCCATGGGTTTTAAGCTTGGGGGACTTTACGTGATTACCGACGAGGGGCTGATTCCGCGCGGTTCTTTCTGCGAAACAGTTGAGAAATCGTTAGTGGGGGGAGCTGACATCGTTCAGTTAAGGGATAAAACTTCTCCGCGCTCGGAAGTCGTCGCCTTGGGCAGGGAACTTCTCGGTATTACGAAGAGATACGGCGTGCCACTTATAATAAATGACTCCCCGGAACTCATGATGGAAATAAAGGCCGACGGAGTGCATCTGGGCGAGGACGACCCGAACATAATACCCACGAGAAAGAAACTGGGTAACGGCGCTATCATAGGCGTTTCCTGTTACGGTTCTCTTCCAAGAGGTATACACGCCGAGAGAATGGGTGCCAATTACGTTGTTTTCGGAACTCCTTGGGCCACTCCGACAAAACCCGGCAGAATCCCCACCCCTTTTGAGACTCTAATCGAGGCAAAAACCGCTATCACGGGGATTCCAATATTTGCCATAGGGGGAATATTCTCCCATAATGCGGCACAGGTACTTGCTACCGGGGTGGACGGCGCAGCCGTCATAACGAGTGTTTTTGGATCAGATGACCCGGAGGGTGCTTCGAGGGATCTTCGCTCTGTTCTTAAGGATCACCCGGTCGTGTGACCATGCGGGGAAACCCTATTCGGGCTTTGAGCATATGACGAGATGATTTGAGGCTCTTCCCTCGTCAACCAGTCCCAGATACGTATCGAAATACTCAATGTGATAGCGGGTGTTTTCCTCGCCCTGCTCTTCGGCAATCACGGCGGAATGCTTTTTGTAAGCGTCTCCCCAGTTTTTAACCTGAACCCGGAAATCTGCCACGTACTCGGTTATTTCCTCGATACGAAATCCGGCCGATTCAAGCTTTCCCCTGTAACTTTCAAGCGAATCGTAATATTGCGGGAGAAGATAGCCTCTCGCCATTTTCTGCTTTGTTTCCTCGTCACCGGATATCTCGAAGGTGCCGCTTAGAAACGCCCACGTTCCGGAAGGCTTAAGTACCCTGAGAATTTCCTTGAAAAGTCCCGTCTTGTCAGAAAACACGTTCATCACGTTAAGACTTATTGCCAGGTCAAACGTGTTTTCGGTAAACGGCATTTCCATTGCGTCGCCCAGATGAAATTCTGTTTGTTCCTCAAGCCCGGAGTTTTTCGCGAGTTTTCCTGATACGTCGACTCCCACTTCGTTAATTTCTATTCCGGATACCCTGCATCCGGTCCTGTCGGCTATGTATATCGCGGGACCGCCCGCTCCGCTTCCCACGTCAAGAACATGCGTTGTTTTCTCTATGCCGAGCCTGGGGATCAGCTGGTCAAGATAACGGGGAGTAATGAAGGACTGCTGTCCTATGTCGTCCTCTATTCCCCAGATGGATTCTCTTATGAGCCTGTTTGCGGGGCTGTCGAGCTGGTGAAGCTCGGAATAATCTACTCCTATCCGTTTTTCGTTCATCTGCAGTATGGTGCCTCCGATTGAATTTTAGGGAATTTTCGTAATTGAATCTACACTCTAATTGGCTAAACGCAATAAACGGTCCTTGAGCAGAGTGTCATTTGCTGCTAGGTGCGCAATGGAACTGAATTTCTGAGATGTTGCGACGTGTTTCGGCCGGACCGGCATCTCATCATTAACGGCGGAGAACTCTCTTTAGGAGGGCACAGAAAAAAATTTTCGGAATTGACCGACGACGGGGTGAAAAAAAAGAGGAGGTACTAAAGAGAACCTTTCGGATCCCCTTCAAATACCTCCTCAATTAAACTGATCAAAACGCTAAAGATTCTAAAACAGCAAACCCAAGTCCGACAGACTAGAATATCTGAACGTCAAAGTCATAACGGAAACCGAGGCTTAAAGTATTTACGTCATCGCCCCCATCCTCGTCAGCTAATACCCATTCGGCAAAGACGTCTAAGGCGGGATGTACCTCTTTAATCAAAGTAACGTTATAGATCATCCTTTCGCTTCCGTCGTCTGGGTCGGACATGAAAAAGCCCGCGAGCAATTTAACGCTACCAAAAGTGTAGGCGGAGGCTATGTCGAGAGTAAAGGGGTTCATTTCAGTGCCGTCATCGTAATTGTCCGTTATGTACTGGTAAGTAACGGCGAGGTACAGGTTCTCGATTACATTCAGGCTGCCGCCGACACCGAAGAAATTCCTCTCAACGTTGTCATCGTCCCTGTTCTGCCGCAAGTAGGATGCGCCGATGTAAATCGGGCCAGAACTGAAGCCCGCGCCGATCGAAGCTGCGTCAACGCTGTCGGCATTAGAGGCGGAGGCATCGGAGCCATAGTAAGCATCGTTCTCGACCTCACCATCTACCTGCATGCCTGCGTTTACTTTTAAACCCGCAATACTGTGTGAGTATGTTACCAGATTGCTGCTCCGGAAAGGACCCTGATGATCATATCCGAAGGGGCTTCCGCGATGGTAAAAAATGTCGGTTACTTCTGCTACAGTGTTAAAATAGGGGTCCCACTGCTTACCGATAGCTACCATTCCCAGGTCATCGCTTTTAATACCCACGTAAGCCTGGCGCGCGTCGCCGAAATTGCCGTTTTGCTCAATATCAACGTCCCACTCCCCGTGCAACACTGCGGACAGACCTTCGGTTATCTGCGTGGTGGCTTTGAGGCCGACTCGTGAAAGCGCGTCGGTGATGTCGGCTGAGCTCCCGTCACTGTTTTCATAGGTAAGCCTCGGCCAGAACCTGCCGTAGATTGAAACATCGGTATCCTTAACCAGTGCTTCCCCAGGCATTGCCTCTTCGGCCATCGGTTCCTCAGCCATTGCTTCTTCGGCTATCGGTTCCTCGGCCTCTCCCCCGCCTGCAAATGCTGAAAGCGGTACTGCCAACATCCCGGATGCCAGCAGACAAATCATTAAAACCCTTTTGATAAAGTAATTCATTTTTCTCCTCCTTTTATCATAAGGTGCAATATATTCACTCAGTTAAAAATCTATTATGTCCAACTCTTCAAGGCGAAACAATGCAGATGGCTTTGAAAACCATCTGGGGGCAACAGCAATAAATCTGTTTAGGCTCGGTACTGCAATCGACCCATATAATTGCCGTTGACGACTCGATGCAATCATAACAGCATCCCGTTCGTCTTTATTAAGTAATAGGTTCATCTGATATATCGATTTCTATTCTATCATAAATAGCAGATGTTTTTAAAGGGATTTTTCGAAGCAAGCCGTCAAAACCAGAATATCGGGGATTTTAACATTATGGTTTGATCTTCATGTTTTCAGGCGTCCGGTTATGTTGAAGACTCTGAAACTTTTCTGGTTAAGGAAGTCGAATCATGACGTCTAAAAATCAGTTCAAGTAAAACCCAGAACCGGATTCCGAAAAACTTCTGCATTTATATTCCGCGGGAAATATGGGCTAATCATCAAACTTAAGAAGGGTTCCTTTCCTTTTTAGCTGGGTTTTTTCCGAAAGAGCATGAGAGACGATGGGAAGAGCTATGGTGGCGTCGCAGTAGCACTGAACCAAGCTGCCTTCGGGATTTTCCTTTCCCCAGGAAACCGCCTCTTCGAACGTGCACCCCGAAAGTCCCCCCCATTGGGGAGAATCGGTCGTGATCTGGATTGCGTATCTATGAGGATAGTAGGTTTCCTGCTCCCCGGTTCCCTTGCGGTTAAGCCCAAGCGCTCTTCCTGGAATCTTCCTGTCTTCGTAAAGAAGGTCGCCCGTGACGGCAAAGAGCTGAATAAAGTCTTTCGGAACCCCGCCACCTATGTAAACCACTCCCGTGTCAACCACGCTCTCGCCCATTCCCATAAACTCTACGTAGTCCTGTATGGCGTCGATCGTGAGATGATGTCCCTTGCTTTCGGCTATGAGCGCCGCGTCTCCGTAAGGGCTGTCCGCTATGGCGGGGCAGAAGACCGGAACTTCGTTTCTGGCGGCCGTGGCTACGATGCAGTTTATGTTTTTCTTGTCGAGCCACTGTCCGCATCTTTTTAGGAATTCTCTTGAGGAATAGCTTCGGGATTTGTCAAGAGTCATTATGAATTCGGCTAAAAGTTCGGTCATCTCAAGGTAGTCGGGCTCGGTTCCGTAAACGTCGTAGTAGCGGTTTATCCCCTCGGAGAAAAGCTTTGAGTCGTCTTCGTTAGGAGTTCCCTGCCAGTACGAAAAACCCATCGCTTCCACTATGTCCTCGGAGATATTCGCGCCCGTGGGTATCAGAACGTCAATATACTTGTTTTCGATTAGCCAGTTTATTACTTTCCACTGTCCGGTTGTTGAAAGGGAGCCCGCGTATCCGAAAAAGATGGTGAGATTCTCAGCTTCCACCATCTTGCAGAGAACGTCCACTACCCTGCCCAGATTTCTACCCTGAAATCCCGTCTGCGCCATCTCCTCGAGCAGTCTTGAGATCGGCTTCTCGGGAGAAACCTCTATCGCTTTTACTTTTTCCCCAAGATAGCCTGATTCTTCCTTCACGTTCTTTTTCTCCTTGCTAAACTCTTATGTCCACGAGTCTTTTCGGTACGTAGACGAAGTTTTTTATCTCCCGCCCCGCTATGTACTCCTTTACCCGGCTGTCGGAAAGGGCGATTTCCCTAACGGTTTCCTCGTCTGCGTCCGCGCTTAAGGAGATCTGGTTTCTCACTCTGGAGTTAACTCTTACGGGTATGGTTATCTCCGCGCTCTCAAAAGCGCTCTCGTCCCACTTTATCCACTCCTTGTCAACTAGGCTTCCGCTTTCTCCTGAAAGTTCCCAGAGTTCCTCCGCGAAATGGGGAGCCATAGGGTAGATAAGCCTCGTTATCGCGAGTAGCGACGCGCGGGCGTGCTCTCTTTCCACGCTTTTTTCTTTCCAGAGTGTGCTGAGTTCATTGAAAAGCTCCATTACGGCCGATATTGCGGTGTTGAACTTGAAACTCTCTATGTCTTCTGTGACTTTTTTTATCGCCCGGTTGGTCGTGGCGGCGAGAACAGCCGATTTCCCCCCTGCCGGCAGTTCCCGTATCTGCTCTTTATTTTCCGGTTCGGCGAAAAACCCGGTGGCGAAACGCCAGACCCTGCCGAGGAACCTGAACATTCCGTTTACTCCTTGTTCGCTCCACTCAAGATCTTTTTCCACGGGGGCGGCGAAGAGCATGAACATCCTTACGGTGTCAGCCCCGTAGCGAACTATCATGTCGTCGGGGTCCACGGTGTTCCCGAGAGACTTTGACATTTTTGCCCCGTCTTTAACCACCATCCCCTGGGTGAGAAGATTTTCAAAGGGTTCGTCGAGTTGGAAAACGCCGATGTCCCTGAGCACCTTCGTGAAGAACCTCGAGTAAAGCAGGTGAAGTATGGCGTGCTCTATTCCGCCTATGTACTGATCCACGGGAAGCCAGTAAGAAGTTTTTTCAGGCTCGAACATGCCGCCTTTAAAATCGGGAGAGGCGTACCTAAGGAAATACCAGGAGGACTCGACAAACGTATCCATTGTGTCGGTTTCTCGCTTCGCAGGTTCCCCGCAGGCGGGACAGCTTGTCGCGATGAAGCTTTCGATCTTGGAAAGAGCGGGGATTCGCTCTCCGTCAATATCTATCTCAAGCGGGAGTTCCACTGGAAGATCGGAGTCTGGAACCGGAACCTCTCCGCACTGCTCGCAGTAAACTATAGGTATCGGTGCTCCCCAGTAGCGCTGCCTTGAGATTCCCCAGTCCCGAAGCCGGTAGTTGATCTTGGTTCCGCCCGTGGCGTTTTTCTGGAGAAATTCTGCTATTTCCCCGAAGGCTTCCTGGGAGGTGAGACCCGAGAGCCATTCAGAATCCCCGAGAACACCTTTTTCCGTAAATGCTTCTTTTTCGATGTCAAAGACGCTTCCGTCGTCAGGGAAAATCACCTGTTTTATCTGAAGACCGTATTTTTTCGCAAACTCCCAGTCTCTCTGATCGTGCGCGGGAACACTCATTACCGCACCCGTTCCGTAGCTCATGAGGACGAAGTTCGCGGTCCATACAGGTATTTTCTCCCCGCTTATGGGGTGGATGGCCTCTATTCCCAGAGGGACGCCGCTTTTTTCCATGGTTTCAATCTCAGCTTCGGAGACAGGCGCCTTGCGACACCGGGCGAGAAAGTCCGCCACCTCGGAGTTTTTCTTAGCCGTCTCCTCTACAAGCGGATGCTCGGGGGCCAGGGCTAGATAAGTCACCCCCATAATAGTGTCCGGGCGCGTGGTAAATATCTTCAAAACGCTCTTTTCCCCGTCCACGCGGAATTCGGCCTCAACTCCCTCGGATCTCCCTATCCAGTTCCTCTGCATGGTTTTAACCGCGTCGGGCCAACCCTTCATCTTTTCAAGTTCGTCCAGCAGCTCTTCTGAGTAATCACTTACCCTTAGGAACCACTGCGGTATTTCCTTTTTTTCGACAACAGCCCCTGAGCGCCATCCCTTCCCGTCAATCACCTGCTCATTTGCGAGCACTGTCTGGTCAACCGGATCCCAGTTGACAACGGAAGTCTTTCTGTACGCTAGCCCCTCGCGGTGAAGTCTGGTGAAAAGCCACTGTTCCCAGCGGTAGTATTCAACGTCGCACGTTGCGATCTCCCGGTTCCAGTCGTAGCTGAACCCGAGGCGCATGAGCTGCTGTTTCATCTGTGCTATGTTGGCCCGTGTCCAGGTCGAGGGATGTATGGCGTTTTGTATCGCCGCATTTTCGGCAGGCAGTCCGAAAGCGTCCCACCCGATTGGGTGAAGAACGTTAAAGCCCCTTGCCCTTTTGAATCTCGAGACAACGTCCCCGATCGTGTAGTTCCTCACGTGCCCCATGTGGATTCTCCCTGACGGGTATGGGAACATTTCAAGAACGTAGTATTTTTCCCCGGAGGTCTCCTCGGAGACCTTGTAGGTGCCTTTTTCCGCCCAGAAATCCTGCCACTTTTTCTCGATTTCCTGCGGTTTGTATTCTCTCTCCATTCCGAGGGGAAAGCGTTTGACGGGTTTAGGTCTGGGGTTTTTGCAAACGCGGTCTTATTCTAATTAAAACCCGCCTTGCTTTCAAACCCCTTCGCTACCTACTGCCGTTTGTGTTAAACTTCCTTTCCGGCGAGCAATGAGTTCCAGTGAATTTTACGAGACGGCGCGGGCGCTTGAGAACTATCTTCGGTTCTGCAAGGAGATCGGTATAGAGGAATTGCCGGCTGAGTTTGCCGCTGGAGGCACCGAAATAGCGGATACGGAGAGAAACGGAACCGTTCTTTTAAGTGATCGCAGGAAATCTAGGGATTCATCTGCGGTCAAGACGCTTTCCGAGATAAGAGAGGAACTAGGGGACTGCACGAGGTGCCGTCTCTGCGAGACCAGAAAGAGCATAGTGTTTGGCGAGGGGAATCCCAAGGCAAGGCTCGTGTTTGTGGGTGAAGGTCCCGGAAGGGACGAGGACATTCAGGGAAGGCCCTTTGTCGGAAGGGCGGGACAGTTGCTTACGAAGATAACCCAGGCGATGAAGCTTGAGAGAAAGGACGTGTACATATGCAACGTTGTAAAGTGCCGTCCTCCGGGGAACAGGAACCCGCAACCGGACGAAGTGGCAAGCTGCGAGCCTTTTCTTATGAAACAGATAGAAAGCATAAACCCCGAGGTAATAGTTTCTCTCGGAAGCGTCGCTACTGGATTGATGCTCAAGCTTAAGAACTTCAAGATGGGGCAGTTAAGAGGCACTTTTCACCAGTACGGGGACTCAAAGCTTATGATTACGTACCACCCAGCCGCGCTTCTGCGAAACCCGTCTCTTAAAAAACCCGTCTGGGAAGACATGAAGCTTGTAATGAAGGAACTTGGGATACCTGTCAGCGGGTGATTAGCTCAGTGGATTAGAGCACAGGCCTCCGGAGCCTGGGGTCGGGGGTTCGAATCCCCCATCGCCCGCCACAATGTTAACCCAAACGCAGCCAAACGTACTCCAGAGTTATTTCCTAAGGACGGTGTACATGGTTTTCTCATCGGACCAGTTGATCTTGTCGGGATCTTCGTAGGATTCACGGATGTTTTTCCTGAACTCCGCAAGGGATCTTTCAAACTTCTGGCTCTCATAGAGATAAAAAGTCGAGTAGTGCTTGCTCTGCGCCCTCTCAACCAGTTCCTGCAGGGAATTCTCCCTGGCGAGAATAAATGTTTTCGTCTCAATAAGCTCAAGCCCCTCTGTGCTTTTGATCTCTGCCTCAAGCTTTTCGGTGTTGTAAAAATCCGATTCCTTCTGGTTAAACGACGGGAAGTGTTTTCCCCATATGCTTTTCATGCTCTGGGTCTTGGTTCTTGTGTAGATAAAAAGAAACGATCCCTCTTTGAGCACCCTTGCACTTTCCCTCAGGAATTTCGGGGCGTTGAAAAAATGTATGGCGTTGAAGCAGAATACGGCGTCAAGGGCACTGTCCCCGATTGGAAGTTCCTGGGCCATGGCGATTTTGGTCACGTAGTTTCGGATGTCGTGATCCTCAAGGTACTGCTCGAGGCTCTCAAGCATGAACTCGTTTGTGTCATAGCAGTAAAGAAACAGGTCCTCCTTGCCCAGATGCTCGAAGAAAAGTCTTGCGTATCTTCCTGCTCCGGCCCCCACGTCGGCAGCCTTTATTTTCCCCTTGTCCCCTATTATTCCCTTTATGTAGAGCACGGGTTCTGAGTCTGTGACTCTCAGGGACCTGTAGATGGCCGCTACCCGCGCGTAGTGATTCTGTGTCTTCTTTATAAACTGTTGGCTTTTCATTTGTTCCTCTCCGGTGTGAGTATGAAGTTGCGATTGCTGCTTGGTCGATTAAGGCTTCAGCTCCGGGACTGAGAGCCTAGGATATTTTTCTGAAAACTTTCCGCGACTTCCCGAAACAGGTAAGCGACCGTGTCGGGAAGGTCGTCAACCCCGCACCATTTTCTTTTTCTATCCCTTTCGTAATCCCCCGTATCTTCAATGGCCCTGGCGCGGAAAAAAGTGTAGAGAACGTGCCTTTTTCCTCCTTCAATGACCATTATGTCGAGAGGCTGCTCTATTTCCACTTTGTATCCGCTTTCCTCAAGACATTCCCTCTCCGCCGCCTCGGCGGGAGTTTCCCCGTAATCGACTCCTCCGGCGGGAAAGACCCATGAATCATTGAGCTTTCTTGAACTCACTAGAATGACTTCAATCTCCCCGAGGTTGTTTTCCCTGTAAGCTACGACGCCTGCCTTCTGTACGGGTTTACGCATTTAGGTGAGAATGTTAGCCTAAAAATAGAATATGAACAGAAAGAAATTATTATTTTTTCCGAGCGGAGGAAATTTCTCAGACGGGTTCCTCAAGGCTGGAAACATCTTACGTTGCATGGAACTTATTTTTGATCGGACTATATGATTCTCCCATTCCCCGAAGAGGAGGTTTGAGTGTCAAACAGACTTAAAAACGAAAAGAGCCCCTATCTTCTCCAGCACGCGGAGAACCCGGTTGACTGGTATCCGTGGGGAGAGGAGGCGTTCGAGAAAGCCCGGGAACTTGGAAGGCCGATATTTCTTTCCATAGGATACTCGACCTGTCACTGGTGCCACGTTATGGAACGCGAATCCTTTGAGGACGCAGAGGTAGCGGGGCTTATGAACGAGAACTTCGTCTCGATCAAGGTTGACAGGGAGGAACGTCCCGACATTGACAATATCTACATGACTGTCTGTCACGTGATTTCAAGGAAAGGCTGCGGCTGGCCTCTTAACATAGTCATGACGCCCGAGGGGGAACCTTTTTTTGCCGGAACCTATATACCTAGGGAGAACCGTTACGGTAGAGTCGGGATGAAGGAGCTTGTGCCGGCGATAAAGGAACTCTGGGAGAACAAGAGGGAAGAGGTTCTGGAGTCGGCCCGGCAGATAACCGACGCTGTTTGCAGCTTGGGGGATTCTCTCCGAAGAGTAGGTACTTCCCTGCTTAGCGAGAAGACTCTTGATCAGACCTACAGTTACTTTCTTTCGACTTTCGATCCCGATGAAGGCGGCTTCGGGAAAGCTCCGAAATTTCCGACTCCCCACAACCTGATGTTTCTGATGAGGTATTACGGGCGCACCGGGAAAGATGCTTCCTTGAGGATGGTTGAGAGGGCGCTTCTTGCTATGGGAAGGGGTGGCATATACGACCATGTGGGCTTCGGTTTTCACAGGTACTCGACCGATTCACAATGGCTTGTCCCCCATTTCGAGAAGATGCTTTACGATCAAGCCCTTTTGGCGATCACTTACACAGAAGCGTGGCAGATCACGAAAAACCCGTTTTACGAAAAAAAAGCGAGGGAGATACTTGAATACCTGATTCGGGACATGACCTCTCCCGAAGGAGGTATTTACTCGGCCGAGGATGCCGACAGCGAAGGGGAGGAAGGCAAGTTCTATCTTTGGACCGTAGGGGAGATAGAGGAACTCGTGGGAGCGGAGGGTGCAGAACTTCTCTCGGACGTCTACAATCTCTCTCGCGACGGAAATTTCAGGGACGAGGCGACGGGAGAGCAAACCGACAGGAATATATTTCACCTGAAAGAGCCTTTGGACGACGCGGCCGCTCGGCTCGGACTCCATAC